>CAZSJF010000494.1:0-1548 GCA_964606705.1 uncultured Bacteroidales bacterium | reverse complement strand
TGAAGGATCGGTGCCATCCGAAGAGGCTGTAAAACTGTTTGTAGTATTGATTTTGACCACACGTTTGTCTCCATTGCCATTTAACCAGCTTGCAGACATGGAAGTGCAGATCACATCGGAGAAAGTTATATTATACGCCTGGGTTGTCGGTGCGTTTTTTAGTGTGGTTGCATTTCCTGCCAGTTCTGTTAAGTTGTAACAAAAATCAGTGTTTAAGAATTCATAAATTGCAAAATAATATATTGTACCTGCTGTTAGATTAGTGACATTAACAGAAGTTCCGGTTCCTTTATAAATTACAAAACCACCACCGACTGCATCGCCGGTACCATATACAGCTTGCGGATTATTATATGATGTTCCGCATACCGGGTCAGATGGAGCGCTTCCGGCTTTTGCGATAACCAGAACATTATTGCCATTACCTCTCGTCCAGCCTGCCGTCATGGAAGTCTGTGCAATTGAACTATTGGTATAGGCGGTTGCCTGTGATGATGGAGACGCGCAAGTTGTTATTGTTATTTTTAAATTGGCAATTTCTGTACTTCTGCTACCCGAGTTTGTCGGGACAGGTAGTTCATTATTATCAGCATCTGATTTTTGCCTCAGAAAATAATAATCACTCTCATTTGCATAATAATGCTCTGTTGAAGATGAACCGCAATAACTACCATCATCATTGTCGAAAAGAATTACCAGGTTATCAGTATTATTGTAATCAAATGAAGTTGATAAAGTAATAGTATACCAATCATTTGTTGCCGGAGTAATATTCCCATTATATACTAATGTTAACCCCGAAGTAATCCAGTCAGTGCTACCGGTAAAATTTGTTTTAGAAGTGTGGCCCATATAAATCTGAACAGATCCGGTTGAACATCCGGTTCCACTATGTTTTAATTGAATGGAAGTAATTGTACCTGCTCCGCAACCGGCTGTATTCAGTTTTGCTTTAGTATAAATATATTCAATAAAGCTATAATTATAATACTCTTCAAAAACATGATCATCATCATAAAGCGTTCCGTCAACAATGGTATAAGTGGTCTGTGCTTTCAACGAAGAATGCGGAAATAGGGCAAAAAGAATTATTACTATGACTTGCAGGAAAATGCCGGTGAGTTTTTTAATAAATATTTTTGAATGTTTCATTTTGATATATAATACTAAACAAAGATAAACTGTAATACAGAGGTAGAAACCAGTATTTATACCGGTTTTTTAAATAATAAAAAGTATTGATTTAAAATAAAACACATCAAAAAAAAAAATTAACATAAGAGGCAAGGATTATTGTAATCCTTGCCCCCAGTATTTTTAAAGTACATCAATGTCTTAGAGAATCTTATAACTATATGTAGTTAACATATTTAATTGATAGTTAACCGAAGTACCGCTATATCCATTCACTCTTAAAGTACATGTCTGAGCCGGGAATGATTGCGGGAAATTATATACACCCCATTCCGGATCACTTGTGCCATTTTTATACGTTAAAAGCGTTCCGGAATGGGGTGTATACAACCACACCCAAACACACCCAACACA
>CAZSJF010000493.1:0-1571 GCA_964606705.1 uncultured Bacteroidales bacterium | reverse complement strand
AACAGGCTTCTGTCAACATATATCACGTCATAAATATAATCTATCATCCCGTTTTCAAGTATTTTATTGCAGTACAGCAGCGTTTTGGACTTATCAATACCTGCAATATCCAGATTATAATCCTCTATGTTGCCAAGCAGAGGCTTTATCTGTAAAAGGTAGAATGATGCCCTGTCTTTTTCATCTTTATTAAGGTCAATAGCAAATTCTATTTCCACAGGCGACCCCATTGCTTCTTTAACTACGTCCAGTACCACCTCAATGGTTTTGGTAAGAGGGATGTAATTATATTTCAGAATATTTGCAAAATTGATAATCCTGGGCCCCTGTGAAGACAATCCCGGCACTATCCTTTTATTTCCAATATCATAAACAGAGGCACAATGTTTAATATTCCCCTGTTTTTCCGCTATATCAATATCCAGCCTTAAAAGGCCTGAATTTTCGCCTTCTGAAAAATCAATATCTTCATTTTTAAGATCAATTGCATAAAACTGAAGTTGAGAATTTTTGTACTGATCTTCAGGGGAATTTATCTCTATGTCAGGATATTTAGGAGAAAACCTGTATGCTTTTTCACCGTTAACAACATATTGCCCAAGTCCGACCGCAGCAACAGCAAAACCTTCCTCAGGTTTCATGTGGGCATAGGGGTAATAATTATATGACTGTGCCACACCGCTGATATGCGGATAGTAATACCCGTCATAGTCATTGCCTACAACTTCCTGAATGACAACAGCCATTTTTTCTTCCTCTATCTTGTAATTTATCGCATCTATATAACCACGTGCCATATCAGAAAACACTGATGCATAAACCAGTTTAACTGCATCTGTCAGCTGCCTGTACCTTACTCTCGCATTACTATGGGAATTAGGCAAAAAATAAGTTTCAAATATACCTGCAAACGGATGCATAAGAGAATCTTCAAACAAGCCGGAAGAACGTACAGCAAGAGGATTATTATTACACTCAATCAATACTTTAAGTTTTTTTTCAAGGCTGCCTGACAATTTCCCTTTCAGAAAGAGATCTTTTGTCTTACTGAAATCCTTTTCCGCTATAATTTTACCGAATAATTTGTTATTATCAAGGAAACTGACAAACTCATCCGTTCCTATTATACATGTCTTTGGATTACGCACTTTTATACCCGGTATATTCTGCGCCATGTTATAGTTATTAATCAGGGTATTTATAAATGCCAGGCCCCTTCCCTTACCTCCCAATGAGCCAGTGCTTAAATTAACTATATTGCTCTCATCTGTTAAAACAGATTCTTCAAACGGCACAACTTTCCCTTTATCCTGTTCTTTTTTAAATTTCTTGATTATGTCAATAAGATATGCCCTGAGCTGTTTTGGAGTTTTAAAATCACTAACCTGTGAAGGCTTTATTATTTCCGCTATTTTTATTTCCCCTCTTGCCATAAGCCATGTGGAGAAGTGATTTTTCTTGGAATGATAAATCAGCGACTCATCAGGTATGGTCTTCATGTGAGCTTCAAATTCAGCCAATGACCTGGCAACTTCTATCTGTTCCCCTTCTTTGTCCCTGTATATAAAATT
>CAZSJF010000492.1:0-1607 GCA_964606705.1 uncultured Bacteroidales bacterium | reverse complement strand
CCTCAACCTTTCGCACATGCAAGTGTTCCAATAGCAATAAAATAATAAATATTAATAATACGGCAAGCAGCAGAGTATTTACAATTATTGACAATAAAGTTATATTCAGAACACTGGTAATAGAGAAAAAAAACAAACTGAAAATGAAATAGGCAAAAAACACAGTGATAATATAAATGCTTCCATGATGAATTAAAATTTTTTGTGAAGTCCTTATTATAATAAGAAATAATATAAGAAAAATTATTCCTGCCAACGCGCATAATTTAATGCTATCTGAAAGTCCTGACATAGCGACAGTAAAAGCAGTCATAGAAGAAAATGCTTTATTTTTAGCTATTTTTGTGTTTGTAATTTCAGAGAAAGGGGTTATGGAATTATTTTTATAAGCGGTGGTATCATCCATAAATCGCTGAATTTCAGATTCGAGCAGCTGACTTATCTCGGATTTTCCGGCAATAACTTTTTTACCGATAAAAAGAGCGGGAACATCGGAATTCTGCCTTCCGAATTCTGCTCCTGCATTCAAAAAAAGCTCATAAGCTCCCTGCTTTCCCAAATCAAAATAATTAAGATGAAATGACACCCGATATTTTTCGGCTAAACTGGGCAGAATGGTTTTAACAACTATTTGGCAGTCCTCGCAATCGGAATAACCGAAAAGATAAACAGGTAGCTGTGGCAAGGCAGTATTCTTGTTAATGATGGATTTAATGTTTAGTTCGCTTACCAACCTCTCAACATATCGTTTTTGTTCAGGGTTGATACTTTTCGGACTCAGAATGATGTTATCGAGAACTGTGCCATCATCTGCGATCGCTTTTATGGTCATGGAGTTTGAGTTTACATCTACGCGGCAGAAATGATGTCTATTTGCTGCCGCCTGTGCTGGAAGGTTCGGATTTTCGGGCATCCAGATTATTTCTGCGCCTGCTCCGCCTGAAATGATATAAGTTACTCCCTTATACAGCGAACGTTCGTATAAATGATAACTTGCAAATACGATATCTATGTAATATTTCTCAAATAACGGAGCCCATGAATTGAAAAGTATTCCGGAAGGTCTACCTCTTGAAATATAAACAGGATCATGCATAAATACGATTCTGAACGGAGCGTTTTTCACTTCATCTTTTTCAAGTTCGTTTTTCAGCCATTTTATCTGTTCGCTGTTCATATCAAAATTGTCGCGATCCTGTTTCCCTTTTGCATCCCATGCATGAAGTCCAATGAATTGTATACCATCCCATTCAAAACGGTAATAGCCCTTTTTAAGAAACGGAAAATAATTTGCATATATTCCTTTGCCGTCTTCAAAATCGTCATCACCCAGCACCGGATATAATGCGGACTTGGAAGAAACAGGGCTTTCTACGTGTAAAAATTCACTCCATAATTCGGGTTTTGTACCGTTGTCAACCATATCTCCGAGTATAAGGCAGAACATGGGTTCATGCTGCGTTACCTGCTCAATGATTTTTTCGTGATATTTTGTAGATCCTATTTCGCCTGGTCTTGGATCTCCGTAAACGGCAAAAGAAAATGAATCGCCATGAACACCGGCAGTACGAATTTGATACCTGTTATCATTCTCCTGTGTAGAAAAT
>CAZSJF010000491.1:0-1617 GCA_964606705.1 uncultured Bacteroidales bacterium | reverse complement strand
TCGATACAACGTGTTATTACAATTTATTTTACTATGATGCTGGCTGGGTGAAGGTTTTTGCCTGCCCACTTCATAATTTGTGTCGACGCTGGAACCAATACGCTATTTCTTATATTCTCACCCGAAACAGAAACATTCTTAACCCCCGGAGGCGAGACCAATATAACGTTATGGCCAAGCTTTTCAAAAGCTTCAACCATGCCTAATATATGGACTGCCTCGACCCCGCGCCCCTGGGTTCTATGATTATAAAGAATATTAAGATTTTTTGACCTCTTTGAAATCAAATTCATTATTTTTTCAGCGGTGTTCCGCCAAGATAGGCGATTCGTACTATTCGCCAGGGCTTGAGAATTCCATCCTTCTTCCACGGCACCACACAATGCATCAGCAAGATCCTTTGGATTGTCCGGATGCACAAGAAACCCGTTCTTACCCTCTACAACTATCTCACATACCCCACCAACCCGCGTTGCAACAACAGGAACCCCGCACGCCAATGCTTCAAGCGCTACGTTCGGATACCCTTCATCCCTACTCGGCAAGCAGAAAACATCACAAGCATTCATGTAGTAGCGTATTGCGTCGTGCGGTTTACGCCCTGTGAAAATAACCCTCTCTTCTATACCTAACTCTTTGACCTTTGTACGAAGCATCCCTTCGAGCGGACCATCACCCACTAAAACGAGTAATGTGTTAGCTCGCAAACCCGCAAACGCGGTAACCAAAATATCCACCCCTTTAACATGGGCAAAATTCCCAACGTATAGAACGATCTTCTTGCCAAGTGGAAACCCGAGCTTTGTGCGACATTCTAACTGAACCATCGGCTTAAATAGATCCGTATTAACTCCATTGAGTATGATCTCTATTTTCCCTGCTGGCACACCGAAGCTAACCAATTTTTGTTTGAGCGCACTACTTACCGATACCACCTTATCGCTATGGCTAAGCGCATAGATAATTTGTGCGCGTCTGAGTAGATACTTAGTATGCAAATTTATATCAGAGCCATGGATTTTGACAACTATCGGTTTCTTTAAAGCCTTTGCGATGAGGTAGCTTCCGAAAGCGTCCGGGTATGCCCAGGTGGCTAAAATTGCATCAAATTCGAAATCTTTACATAATCTCTTTATCTTTGGCAATAGCGAAAGGTAAAAAAAGAACCCATACAGTGACCGACCTATCTTTGGTATCATAAAGTATCGGTAATGATACGTTTTTATACCGTCAATATACTCTTCCTGCGGAATTGCCTTTTTATGATACCATGGCAATGGCGCCACTACTCTGAGCTCGCAAAGCTTGGCTAGTTCGACAAATTGCTGTTTATTGAATAAGCCCCTAGTCGGATCTGCCGAGTTTGGAAATAGGTTAGTTATGATTAAAATCTTCATGTTTTAAATTCATTTCTTTCTTAAGACCGCTAAAATAGAGCCCATAAAATCAAAAAATAATTTAACTACTCATACCTATAACATGGATTTTTCATGTATCATTTTGTCTATCAACTGCGTAGCTCGATTAGGATAATATCCCTTTGTTTTCATCAGGTCGAAAAAAAGCAATATTAGCCTCGAGCGTTTCCTCATAATATTATTTCGCTGTTTGGCACAT
>CAZSJF010000490.1:0-1642 GCA_964606705.1 uncultured Bacteroidales bacterium | reverse complement strand
ATTGGAAAGCGACGGAAACAGGAGTTGATAAGGAATTTAAAAAAGGAGTAATAGAGCCAGTTGGCGAAGATATTCCGGAATACCCGGTAGCCCAGGAAAAAATAACGACATTATCTCATTATATCCAGAACCAGGTTGGAAGTCCTCTGAAAAGCGTTTTTAAATATTTTGATAAAGATGGTCAAGAAATTTCTGATCCAGCGGAAAGAATAGATAAAACTAAAATAATAAAGATCGTATTAATTGTAAATGTTGAAACAAGTCGCACTCCAGATGATTATTATTTAGAGAGCAAGGTTCAATTAAGAAATTTAATTCTTGGCGATGAATAATAAGAAAGGATTTATTATCACTTATATTTTAATTTTTGGCTCAGTATTTTTAGTGTTGTTGGTTGCCCTTTTAGGTTTTGTTTTAGGTCAACTTAAGCAGGCAAAATATGAATTGGCATACGAGCAATCTCTTCATATTGCAGAAGCAGGTCTAAATAGATATAGGTGGTATTTGATACATAAAGAACAAGAGCTATTTGGAGGAATTGAAATAGGCTGTCCTCCCTCAGATTGTGAAACCTGCGCTCCGTGTGAGTACGAATTCAGTTTGCCGGGCATAGGCGTAATCGGAAAATATAAGTTGGATGTTGTAGAAGAACGACCTTGTGATATTACCACTTCAATACAAGTCACTTCCACTGGGTGGACATACCAATTCCCAGATGCAGATCGAACAATAAAAGTTCATTATATTAAACCGACGGTTGCTGAATATTCTTACATTCTTGATCATAATGTTTGGGCAGGAGATGATAGGATTATTATGGGACCATATCACTCTAACGGAGGAATTCGTATGGATGGCCAAAATAATTCTTTTGTAAGTTCGGAACAAGAGCAATGGGTTTGTACAGATTCTTATGGTTGTTCTTCTTGCTCTCAACCATGTACATTTATTCAGTCTCAGGGGTGTGTCTGCGCTGGGGTATTTACTACGGCAAATGGCAATGAAAATCTTTTCCGCATAGGAGTTTCCCATTTTGACTTTGAAGGTATTACTATTGATTTAGGCACGATAAAACAACTTACCGCACCGCCTCCACAAGGAGAGGGTAAGGGCTTATATATCCCTCCTTCAAACGTTTATGGTTATCATGTTATAATCAATCAAAGACAATTATCGGTGAAAAAAATTGAAAGAGTCAGCAGGGTATATGCCTATGATACGGATTTAGGATATTTTTGGGAGTATTCTATTATTGACAGAGAGGGCTCGGCAGTTAATTATAATTTAGGTGATTGCGGATTAGTTTTTATAGAGGATAATGTATGGCTTCAAGGAACAGTAAGCGGCAAAATGACGATAGGGGTAGCGGATCTTATTACCCCAGGAACAACAAGAAATGTCTGGCTTAAAGATAATATTACATATTTAAATCCAAATAACTCTGATAGTTTAGTGGTAATTGGGCAAAATAATGTTTTGATTACTCCTGATTCGCCTAATTATTTAGATCTACAGGGTGTGTTCATAGCCCAGATTGGCCATTTTGGGAGGAATTATTACTCTTCGTATACGTATCCTAGCTATGCAAAAAAAGAGCAGTTAAATATTTTTGGATCCATTGTTAGTAAGGGCAGAGAAGGAA
>CAZSJF010000489.1:0-1649 GCA_964606705.1 uncultured Bacteroidales bacterium | reverse complement strand
TGT
The DNA here is from genome assembly GCA_964606705.1 of uncultured Bacteroidales bacterium. GTDB lineage: Bacteria > Bacteroidota > Bacteroidia > Bacteroidales > CAZSJF01 > CAZSJF01. Next base: position 1,646 of record CAZSJF010000489.1, on the reverse strand, counting down.
GTTGGGTGTGTTTGGTGGGGGGTTTATTTTTTATTGTTTCAATAAAATTATGGATACTGACAACAATATCCATAATTTTATTGAAACAATAAAAAATGAAGCCCCTCCTGCATCCTGTATATATTCGGTTGACCTTCAGAAAACAGAATCAGAAGATTTTAATGATTTCCGCATACTAAAAAGCAAAGATAGTTCTGATGACATAACAAACATAAGCCCTGATATTGCTGTATGCAATGAATGCATTGAAGATATGAAACATCAGGACAACAGGATTGATTATCCTTTTGTTAACTGCACCAATTGCGGCCCGCGGTTCACCATTATTCAAGACCTGCCTTATGACAGGGAAAAGACAACCATGTCGCCTTTTGTTATGTGTAAGGATTGTGAAAAAGAGTATAAAGATATTAAAGACAGGCGTTTCCATGCACAGCCTGTTGCATGCAATAACTGCGGACCTGAATATGAATTGATTTATAAAAATAATGTTTTAACAGACATAAATGACATTATTAAAAAGACTGCAGAACTTATTGAAAACGGCGATATTGTCGGAATCAAAGGGCTAGGTGGTTTTCACCTGGCCTGCGATGCATCGAATGAAAAAGCAGTAAAAAAACTGAGATCTGCCAAAAACCGTGACGGAAAACCTTTTGCTGTTATGTTTGGCAATATGGAAAAACTTAAAGAGTATGCTTATGTTAGCCCGGAAGAAGAAAAAATACTGGATTCATGGAAAAGGCCTATAGTACTGCTTAAAGAAAAGAAAAAGCTTGCTGAGAGTGTCAGTGTGAATTTCGCTACAACCGGAGCAATGCTCCCATATATGCCAATACATTATATGCTGTTTCAGAAACTTAATATTCCTGCAATAATTCTGACAAGCGGCAACATGTCAGAAGAGCCTATTATAATTGACAATGAAACAGCTAAGAAAAAGCTGTCGAAAATATGTGATGCACTGCTGATATATAACAGGGAGATATATAACCGCACTGATGACTCCGTTGTAGTGGTCATTAATGATAAAGAACGCATCATAAGGCGTTCACGAGGATATGTACCTTCACCTGTGTTGCTAAATATGGATGTTGGTGGTATTCTTGCTACAGGAGCAGAACTGGCAAATTGTTTCTGTATCGGCAAAGGAAATCAGGCGATACTGAGCCAGCATATAGGTGATCTGAAAAATATTGAAACCCTTGAATTTTATACAGAAACCATTGAAAAATACAAAAAACTTTTCAGGGTCAAACCCTCCCTCATTGCCTGTGACATGCACCCTGACTACCTTTCTACAAGATATGCAAATGAACAGGATTGCAAAATACTGGCTGTCCAGCATCATCATGCACATATAGCTTCATGCATGGCAGAATACGGCCTTGATGAACAGGTGATTGGCGTGAGTTTTGACGGGACAGGCTACGGAGATGACAGTAATATCTGGGGAGGAGAATTTTTCGTATGTGACCTGAATAATTATAGCAGATACACGCATTTTCAATATATGCCAATGCCCGGCGGCGATAAATCAGCAGAGCAGCCTTGGCGCATGGCAATTTCTTATTTATATAAAGTCTATGGGAAGAATATTCATAATCTTAATCTTCCTTTTCTTAAAAACATCAAGCATTCAGATA
>CAZSJF010000488.1:0-1651 GCA_964606705.1 uncultured Bacteroidales bacterium | reverse complement strand
TTCAATCTCAGTGCTAATATAAAAGTGTCCATTCCTGCTATGACTAAGTACGGAGTGCCTTTTTCCGCTGTTATCCCATGCCCTTATAATGGCACGGTTGACATATCAGGTTATAAGATTGTTTTCGCACCTACCAATAAAATCACTGTTAATTATGATGTGTGGGTATATGGTGACGGAAATCCGAATAATGAACCTTATTCTGTCTCACTGACAAATGATATTGTCAATATTGATTTTGACAGGATGTTCGGTTATCTGGGACAACCTAATTTTGTAATAGACAACGACACAGTGGGGTTGGATATTTTTACAAATAATATTCAGGGGCATCTTGAGCTTCAGGATCTTCAGTTACGTGTAATTGTAACAAATTCATACGGGTTACCTATAAATATTAATTTCAACCAGTTTGAAGCACATTCAAGTACAAATGCACCATATGTAATTTATATATCTGGAAGCGGTTTGACTAATCCATGGTCAATAGGTTATCCTGATATATCACAGGTTGGAGATAGCGTAAAAACAACTTTAACTCTGAATAATACAACAAGCAACATTGTTGACGCAGTAAATCTGTCTCCTCAGAATTTATTTTGTAATGTTTCAGGATCGGCTAATCCCGGCGGAGTAACGAGTAATTTCGTTTTGGACACAAGCAGGTTCAAAGTTGAAGTGGAAATTGAACTTCCTCTGTTCGGAACCGCATCAGGTTTCAGTATTCAGGATACGATAGATTTTGAACTTGATAATATAGATGAACTTGAATCAATGACATTTAATATTAATGCGTCAAATGGTTTTCCTGTTGATGTAAATATGCAGGTTTACCTTACCGATTCCAATTGTACATTTCCTTTTATGGATTCATTGCTTGTTCCATATCAGCAGGTACTCTGTTCTGGTTATCCAGGTTATGCTCCTGATTATAAGGTTTTGAGATCATATGAAAAACAGGTTTTTACCACTTTTGACAGGGCGCGACTTGATAAGCTTGAAAATGTTAAAAAAATAATTATAAAAGCCAGTTTTGCTACATCGCAGAATGGAGCTGTTCCTGTTAAGTTTTATTCCGATTATGCAATAGATCTACGTATAGGTGTTTTAGCTAAATTTGATTTGGAAATTGGAAACTAACGATATGAAACGGATAAGATATATATCAGCAATATTTGTTATCTGGATTTTACTTTTTAATAAATGTGAAGTCCATGCTCAGTATGATCTGACAATTCATAATATGCCAATGATTCCCCAGTATACATACACAAATCCTGCTTTCATGCCCTCATGCAAACTGCATTTTGGTTTTCCTGCATTATCTTCTCTTTATATTGATGTTGCCAACACAGGCTTCAAATATAACCATTTGATAAAAAGGCGGCTGAGTGATGATTCATTATATATTGATACAACTGCCTTTTTTAAAAAACTTAATAATGTAAATTACCTGGCGCTTCATCTGAATGAAGAATTATTTTCTTGCGGATTTAAAGTAAAAGATAAATATTATTTCAGTTTTAACATAACGGAAAAAGTAATGGCCCGCTTCACTTACCCTAAAGATTTGCTTGAACTGGCATGGCATGGTAATGGAAGTGCAAACAAACCCCAATGCAGTCCTACGGCCCCAACCCAATAAGGTGTC
>CAZSJF010000487.1:0-1657 GCA_964606705.1 uncultured Bacteroidales bacterium | reverse complement strand
TTGTTGGGTGTGTTTGGGGGTGTTTTTATGATTCCTCCTCATTATATGCAGGTATGACAATAGTTAATCTGTTGTCCATTTTTATTTAAACAAAAATGGAAAACAGTTTAACTATTGTCATACCTGTTTATAATGAGGAGGAATCATTAAAACTTCTTCTCCCTAAATTAACAGACTTCTGCAGAACAAATTCGTTTCAACTTATCCTGGTTAATGACGGCTCGGTTGATAATTCCAGAGTTGTTCTGGAAAGTTTCTGTAAAGGCTGCGATTTTGCCAGAGTCATCAGCCACAAAGTCAACAAAGGATATGGCGGGGCTATAAAAACAGGTATTGACTCATCAAAGACAAAATATGTCATCACAATTGATGCCGACGGTCAGCATTCACTGGAAGATGTTGCAAAACTTCATAAACTGATCACAGAGAAAGATGCAGACATGATTGTTGGAAGCCGCAAAGGACAATCAGGCTTATACAGGAGACTGGGAAAAAGTTTAATCCGTTTTATTGCAAAAATGCTGATGCCCCTTAAAATCCGTGATATAAACTCCGGGATGAAAATTTACAATACAGAACTTGCTAAAAAATACATTTCATTCTGCCCTGATTCAATGGCTTACAGCGATATCATCCTGCTGACATTCGTTAATCAGCGTTATCTTGTTATAGAAGAGCCTATTATAACTAAAAGAGTGGCAGGTAAAAGTACGATTTCATTGAGAACAGCTCTTGAAACAATAATAGAAATAATAAACATAGTCATGCTTTTTAATCCTATGAGAATATTCTTCCCTATAGCTTTAATAAATATTTTATTCGGAATAATATGGGGATTGCCTTTTATGATCATGGGACACGGTATCAGCAATGGTGCTATAATCACCATTATTACAGGTCTCCTGTTTTTTGCTCTCGGGTTAATTGCAGAACAATTATCAATGCTGCGCAAGGAAAAACTGAAATAAAATCTATGGTAAACCATACATTTGTAATACCTGCATACAAAGATTCGCCTTATCTGGAAGAATGCCTGGTATCGTTGATAAATCAAAATATCAAAAGTGAAATAAAAATAACTACTTCCACCCCGTCAGAACATATCCGTAATATTGCCCAAAAACACTCAACAGATGTCATTATCAACAACAATCCCGAGAAAGGCCTTGTCAGTGTGTTGGGTGTGTTTGGGTGTGTTTTTGCATACTCGCAGGCAAAAACAAAATTTGTTACACTTTCACATCAGGATGAAGTATATGAAAGAGAATATACTGAAACTATTTTAAACACTCTTGAATAGCAAAACAACAGGAAAGTGCTGATAATTTTCACTGATTACTCGGAATTGATTATAGATAAAGTAAAAAAAAGCACCTCTTTCAATCTGATGATAAAAAAATTACTGTTGCTTCCTTTCATACTTAAATCAAATATAAGATGCAAATTTTTCAAAAAATTCATCCTGATATTCGGAGATGCGATATGCTGCCCCACTGTAACTCTTAACAAAGACGAGTTGCTGAATTTCTCTTTTTCCAATAAATTTCAGGTTAATCCTGACTGGAACGCATGGCTCGAATTTGCAAAGCAGGACGGCACATTCGTATATAACAATAAAAAACTGATGAAACACCCCCCACCAACCACACCCAACACA
>CAZSJF010000486.1:0-1658 GCA_964606705.1 uncultured Bacteroidales bacterium | reverse complement strand
TGTGTTGGGTGTGTTTGGGTTGTTTGTTGACATTGAATATTATTTTTTCGCTTTAATGAACAATTCCAAATGTTCAATTTTCAATGAGCAATAATTCCAGGGGAGCTGTCCCTTGTGGCTTGAGGCTTGGATTTTGGGACTTGGGACTTATTGAAGACCCCTCCCGACGATTCCATGTCCTCACTTCAAATTATAGGATGCAGACAATAACAAAGTAAAAATCAATACAGGAAATAAAAATACCTTTAAAAAAATAACGTAAAAAAAATCACATTACACCACCCTGCGTAATACAGGGCGATGCTATGTGATTAGTATAAAAAGAAACCTTAGTTACTTTTTCTTAGCAACAGCTTTCTTTACTACCTTTTTTTTAGGCGCTGCTTTTTTTACTACCTTTTTTTTAGGAGCAGCTTTCTTTGCTACAGCTTTTTTCACTACTTTTTTCTTAGGCGCTGCTTTTTTAACAGCCTTTTTCACTACTTTTTTCATAACATTTGGTTTAAGGGTTTCTATTTGTTTTTTTGTTTTGGTTTCTGTCTTTGGTTTTGAAATCGCTTTTGGTTTCGCCTTTGGTCTTATTGCTTTTTTCGTAACTGACTTTGGTTTCACCTGAGCTTTATTTTCAGACTTCGGTTTTAAAATTGTTTTTGACCCTGGTTTTATTTTTGAAATTACTTTTGCTTCTGATTTATTTTTTAAAGATACTACCGGTTTTGATTTCTTTTTGGCGTCAGAAATTTTTTCTTCAACCTTTTTATTAACAATTTTCTTTGCTCCGGATTTTTTCTTTTTATCTTTTTTCTTTTCAGTTTTCTTAATTTCTTTTTCAGTCGTCCGGATTTTATCTGTCATCTGCGACAGGCGTGTAGCTTCGGTTTCCCGCACAGTGAGATCGTGTTTTATTCCTGTGAGATTATTTACGCGGATAATAAAATCGCTCAGCACATTCATATAATTTATGTATGCGTCGTAAGGTGACTCGTACGGATTGAAATATTTGTGGACCTCACCATCGCTGAACCATTTTGTACACATGTAATAAAAATGGTCGCTGTTCTGAAGATATAACCAGTCGCGTTTGATCTGAGGATCAGAAATATTTTTTACAGTTTCCGAAAGTGAGTATAATGCATTGAAGGAATCTTCCTGAAGATCGTTACCCAACCATGCGGTAAGATCGCGTTCCTCGTCGGCCCATGAAATCGGGTAAGGCACGTGTATCGCGGCCACCGGTTCGAGATCGTGTGAAAGTTCGGATGGTGTTGCGAACCTGAATTGTTTATCCTTAATTATTTTACCCGGCAATGCTTTAAAAAAATCAAATATACCGGTCTCTTTTCTCTGGTGCTCACCGAAAGTTTCATAATCCATAAAGATATTAACAGTCTCCTGTTCAGTTTTTACTTCTTTCAGCCACGATAGATATTTCTCTGCGGTCAGAGGCCACTGATCCCAGGCTTTATTCGAGAACCGGAAAGAGATGTCATCACTCAATCTGAAATTTCTGGTGAGAACTTTTACACGAGGATTTATGGAATTGCAATACATAAAATTCGGACTCTTCCATCCTAATACATGTTTTGCGCCTTCTGTTAGCACAGTGTTGTATCCCATCTCTCCCGCCATGACCCCAACAACCAAACACACCCAACACA
>CAZSJF010000485.1:0-1680 GCA_964606705.1 uncultured Bacteroidales bacterium | reverse complement strand
TACAATAAAAACATATAGGATAACTTTTATAATATAATATATATATCTGTAACCGTATATATATGATTAAAGTTCTCCTATCTGTTTTTATGTTATCTTTACGGCCACTGAAACGCAAGTGACAGAAACATTTCATTGCAATCACCACACGTCATATACACCTTTTGTAACGCGATTCCTTAAAGAGGAGGCACATATGAGGATTCAGGTTATTTCAATTGTGATAAGCATTCTGTTCCTTTTATTAATTTTCAGATTAATTATAAAGGAAAAAATTAGGGAAGGTTATTCTTTGCTTTGGATTTTCATGGGGTTAATCTTTTTGATTTTATCCCTTCGACGTGAATGGCTTGATGATTTCGGCATGTTTGTCGGCATCGCCTATCCTCCCATAGCCGTGCTACTGGTAATGATTATGTGTTTAATTTTGATACTCATTCAATATTCTGTGGTTGTTTCCATTCAAACAGACAAAATTAAAAGCCTTAGTCAGGAGATTGGATTACTCAATTTAAAAGTAAGACAACTTGAGCAGACTGAAATAACAGAAACGGACTAGCAAGTATTCATCCGATCCCAAGGCGGCAAAGAGAAGGAGAACATCATCTTGAATGCAAGAACAAGAAAGCTTCACATCATCTCGGCGGATGTGTGGAATGAATTGTTATTTGAGAAAAAAAGCAGCATTTTTATGATCGCATTCTGGATCAGTGTCTTATTAATGACCCTGCATGTCATTTTTATGGATGATATCTCCCATGACATGGCAACTTATTATGCAAGGCTTGCTAGAGAATTCGGCGCTGGAAACTGGGATCGAGCGTTTTCCCCTGGGATTCCGCCCCTGATGACAATTTTGGCAGGCCCCTTTGTTTTTCTCGGAATCCCTGCGTTTACATCATTAAAAATTGTTTCCAGCATTTTATTTGTTTTTGGCCTGTGGCCATTTAGAAGACTGATGAAAGAAGTCCTGTCTGATAAATTGGTTGATTGGGCATGCCTTCTCTATGCCGTTTCCCCCCCATTGATCCGAAATGCGGGAATGGGGCTGATTGAATTATCCAAAACATTTTTATTGCTGTGGTCGGTTGTGTTTTTAATTGAGTATGCGAAAACCCAAAAAGCCAGGTGGGTAGTCGCGCTGTCTGTTACCACCTTTGGTCTAGCATTGGGCAGAAGTGAAGGAATACTGTTCATGCCATTCTTTATCTTTTGTATCATATTTTTTGATTTTCAGAAACGAAGGATAAATGGCCGATGGCGTTTACCCCCCTTTCAGTCAGCTGATAGTCAAGAGCCTGGATCAGGGCATGTGGGCGTGGGCGAACCTCGCCCGCAGTGCGCCTCCTTGCAACAACGACATTCGAGGACCCGGTCAAATGCGCATTTATTCATTCATCTGATGATATTCATAGTGGTTTTTTGTCTAATGTGTATTCCTCAAGTGGTCTATGTTTACAAAACCACATCACTGCCTGCCCTGGAATTAAGGCAGGCACATATGGTCGTGGAGATGATGAGCAAATTTGGATTTAATTCAAGCAGCAATATAATAAACAAAAATTTGTTTGACAAAACAAACTCTGATTCGGTCACCAGAGAGCGGATTAGAGTTTGTTTTGTCAAACAAATTTTTGTTTATTATATTGCTGCAACAACCAAACCAAACACACCCAACAC
>CAZSJF010000484.1:0-1700 GCA_964606705.1 uncultured Bacteroidales bacterium | reverse complement strand
CCCTAAATTAACAACAGGAACAGGATAATATGAAACATTAAAAGTATCTATTACACTACAGTTGCCATAAATTACTTCAACCCAGAATATACCGGAATCTCCTATTGTTAATGACTGATTAGTACTCCCGTCATTCCATGTATATGATATTCCTCCAATACTTACCGGATATAACGTTAAACTATCTCCTTTACAGAATACTGTATCATTATATGTTGATAATGTGGTATAATCGGAAAAATATCCGTATTTCGAACCGGTGCCGGTAAATTCCATAATTCCCATCTGAAACAACCCTTTTGTATTGGTTACTATGTTTGCTCCCATAGGTATTTGGACAATGCTTAAAGTAGACCTGGTGTAAACCCATGCACCGCCTGTTCCCGGCACAGGATTAAAATCTGCCCCTGTAATTATAGAGGGGTCGCCATTGACTTCAAAATAATCCTTATTCTCGTCTTTTGTAAATAAAAACATACTGAACTTTTGCGGGTTGTCGTTATTCGTGGTCCTTGTAAAAGCCACTATCTTTGAACCGGTGCAATAGATTGTAGGAATCAGCGCAGAGCTAAGTTCACAGAGGTGTCCTGAAACATGATATACATAAGCAGGAGCTGATGTTTGAACATATACTGCATCGTCTGTCATTGCAAAATGATATATTCCGCCGGCATTTGGAATATTGGCTACCAGTGAACCATTAATGAAAACATTGGTAGGAGCTGTTGAAATAATAAAAACCTTCTCATCAGCATATAAAAAGCCCTTACAGATAATGTAGTCCTGCCCGATTATGTTTACAGGCACAAGCTGATCACCCATTGCATCCCACCCCCAGCATGTAAATGCATATTTGGTATGAGAGTTGGAATCATCTTTGGTTGTAACAGCTATTGGTTTATCAGAAGTGACCCTTGATCCATATAAGTGATTAATTCCCGTATTTGATGTAGCAGTAGCAGAATAGGTCTGGCCTCTGTTCAGAGTTTTAAAAAAAGGCACTCCGGCAGTATGCCCGACAATATCATTGCTTGGTGTAATAGTAACAGTTGTATTATCCTCAGTAGCGACAATGTCAAAAGAACTTGTTGCAGGCGGTACATATCCGAGACCGTTTTCAAAAGTATCCTGTGTTGCGATATAAAAATCCGTGCCGAAAGCATTATTGCCTTTAAAAACAAAAATTTCCGCATTACTGGTGCCAACGTCATAATATGCAGATATAGGATTAGTAGACTGAACAAGCAACCCGTAATTGAGAATTGAATCAGATGGTGTATTTTCCAGCATATCTTTAAATGCTGTCAGGTCAACACTCTGTGTATTATATGCTCCCACAGTGATAGGAATAGGTGTAAAACCAGGATTGGCAGGCTCTGAAATAATTACATCAGAAGATTGACCAAAAGATGTTATCCTTAAAAAGATAGGAATATCATCATGGCTTGCTGAAAGTTCAGGCGCTGCAAACCAGAAAACGGTATCAATCTGAGCAGATAATTTATTTAATCCTGATGTTGCACAGAAAATAACTGACAATAACAATATGTGTTTTTTCATCTGCGTAAATTTTATACTATTTAAAGTTTAATATATAAAAAACTTTATTATTTTGCTTTATACTTTATTTTAATGGGTTTTGTTACTAAATAAAGGGGTAAAAAAACTGAAAAAGGTTGTATGATAATCAACAGTTTTAA
>CAZSJF010000483.1:0-1706 GCA_964606705.1 uncultured Bacteroidales bacterium | reverse complement strand
GTGGCCTGAATAAGCAGACCATAATTCAAAACCGCATCAGCCGGTGTATTTTCCAGTGAAGCCTGATAGGGAGTAAGATCCACAGTTTGTGTTGTACCTGCAGGAACTGTAACGTTGATAGGCGTGAAAGTTCCATTAGCAGGCTGGGAAATAGTTATATCCGAATTATTACCAAAAGCAGTGATTCTTAAATACATCGGATCATCTCCGCATGAATTGCTGGCTTCCGGCACTGCAAACCAAAATAACGTATCTGACTGTGCTCTGACACTATAACTGCCAATAACACATGCACAAAAAACAACCGCGATAAACTTATATGCAATTTTCATCTTAGAATAAAAAAGTTAATAGCTAATATTATTACAAATTTATGCAAATAAAATCAGAGAAAAAAAATAGTGTTTAAAAAAACAGCAATATTACAAACAAACTTTTTTTTAATATATTGAGACTTAGTATATTTGCTTCAAAATAATAAATAATGAGCAAAGCAAAGCAATCATTCAGGCGATACACAGTAACAACAGCACTGCCTTATGCCAACGGCCCTGTTCACATAGGCCATCTTGCGGGTGTTTATATTCCTGCTGATATCTATGTGCGTTATCTGCGTCTGAAAAAAGAGGATGTGTTGTTTATCGGCGGCTCTGACGAACATGGAGTACCTATCACTATCAAAGCAAGACAGGAAGGTGTTAATCCACAGCAGATAGTTGATAAATACCACGAGATGATAAAAAAATCCTTTCAGGAATTTGATATTTCTTTTGACATATATTCACGCACCTCTGCAAAAATACACCATGAGACATCCTCTGAATTTTTTAAAAAGCTTTATGAAAAGGGCGAATTCGTTGAAAAAATCACAGAACAGTATTATGACGAGGAGAGCAAACAGTTTCTTGCCGACAGATATATCACAGGCACATGCCCGCATTGCAGTTATGAAAGAGCTTACGGAGACCAGTGTGAGAATTGCGGCACATCATTGAATGCTACAGACCTCATTAATCCCAAATCCGTTCTAAGCGGCAATCCGCCTGTGCTGAAAGAAACAAAACACTGGTTTTTACCACTGGATAAATATGAACCATGGCTTAAAGAATGGATCATAGCAGGACATAAGGACGACTGGAGGCCTAATGTTTACGGGCAATGTAAGTCATGGATAGACCAGGGGCTGCAGCCAAGGGCTGTAACACGCGACCTTGACTGGGGAGTAAAAGTACCCATTGACGGAGCAGAAGGAAAAGTACTTTATGTATGGTTTGACGCTCCGATAGGCTATATCTCTGCTGCCAAAGACTGGGCACAGCAAAATTCCAAAGAATGGGAGCCATATTGGAAAGATAAGGATTCCAAACTGGTCCATTTTATCGGCAAAGACAATATAGTTTTCCATTGTATCATCTTCCCTGTTATGCTTAAAGCAGAAAGTTCATATATATTGCCCGACAATGTTCCAGCAAATGAATTTCTGAATCTTGAAGGGGATAAAATTTCTACCTCGCGCAACTGGGCAGTATGGCTGCATGAATATCTGAAAGAGTTTCCGGGCAAGCAGGATGTGCTGCGTTATGTTTTGACTGCAAACGCACCTGAAACAAAGGATAATGATTATACATGGAAAGATTTTCAGGCAAGAAATAATAATGAGCTTGTTGCAATCCTGGGAAATTTTGTGAACAGAACAGTTGTACTTA
>CAZSJF010000482.1:1001-1714 GCA_964606705.1 uncultured Bacteroidales bacterium | reverse complement strand
AAAATCTCCAGGATTTAAGACAATTAAACAGGGACGAATTAGATAAACTGGCGAGTAATTTTATTATACTACAATTTCAAAGTATGTTTATTTCTTATACAAAATCGTATCATAAGTTTTATAATACACGTGGTAATCTTTTCTATCAGAACTTTAAACGAAAACAGGTAGATAACGAGGAATATCTGATGTGGCTTATCCTCTACATCCACAACAACCCGGTCCATCATGGTTTTACAAAAGAGATTAAAGAATGGCCATATTCATCATATAATTGTTACCTGAATTCTGATCATAATATTCTTAATCCCCATGCTTTGGAAGAATGGTTTGTAAACAAGGACAATTTCATTTACATGCACTCAGTAGAAAGCAATCTTAATGGAGATATAACGCTGGAATAATCTTTAAAATCTTGGAGATTTGGTACATATTGTAAACGTCAATATTAAGGTACTAAATCTCCAAGATTTAGGACTTAACCGCAAACGCAATAAATAACATGTCCATCCGGATCAGAAAAATAGCACACTCTGTCGCCCCAGTTCCTTTCCTCGATCGGGCTTACTTAAAATATATTATAACTTTTGTAATTATTTATCTTTCAACTTTATTATCAGTATATTCTTTTGAAAAACCTGATAGTTCAGAATACAACAGGACAATACAACTGGACATGATCCCGCTTTATAATGATTTCTTTGACTCAAAGA
>CAZSJF010000482.1:0-991 GCA_964606705.1 uncultured Bacteroidales bacterium | reverse complement strand
TGTGTTGGGTGTGTTTGGTTGTTTTTTGACTCAAAGATACAAGCCCGCATAGGTGCTGAATTTGATTATAATATAAACCGGAAATTCTTTTTTTCGGGTTATCTGGATATAGGATTGTATGATAAGTATAAATATGTAAAATACTATGACTTCTTTAATGAGACGACCGGTTTGTATTCTGTTGATCAGAATATCAGCATATATGGCATACATCTTCTGCCAGGGATCAACTGCAATTTATTTTACTTTAAAAAAACCCGGGGTTGCGTATTCTCCGGTCTGATCTCAGATATTAGTTTTTATAGAAAACATTTAGATGTTCTTAATAATTATTCGCAGGAAAATTATTCATTAAATTATAATCAGATAAGGATTGGAACCGGAGTGTCTTTAGGTTCAAAATATTATTTTTCTGATCGTTTTTTTGCCGAGATAAAGGCTTCATTTCTATTCAATGATTTCAGTCACTTGTCTTCCGAATATACAACTCCCATTAGATCTCTTGATGCATTGTGGACAAGTTCCAACTACTTATATTGGTGTTTATTAAATGTAAAAATCGGTTATGCCTTTTAAACTACATTTAAAACAGATACTGGCCATTTTCTGTATGACATTTCTTTTGAACTGTAAGAAAGAAACAATTACCGATTCCACATATTTCGGAGGAAAAGTAATGATTCTGGGACACAGAGGAATGGGAGTCATGTACAATAAACCAGCGAACAGTTACGAGTCAATTGCAGACGCTATAGGTATTGGTGCCGATGGATGTGAAGTTGATGTTCAATTAACAAAAGATTCTGTATTAGTAATATTTCATGATGAAACATTAAATTTTCTGACAAACTGCTCCGGAAAATTTATGATTGTAACTGGAGCGATATAGAACATTGCAGATACCTGGCATTCGATAATACATATACGATAGTCTCGGCTGATGAGTTGTTTGGCCTGATCCCCGACATTAAGAATTATTATTTTTCTTTTG
>CAZSJF010000481.1:0-1714 GCA_964606705.1 uncultured Bacteroidales bacterium | reverse complement strand
TGTGTTGGGTGTGTTTGGTGGTTTGGTTCTGCCGCAATTTGAGATAGTTGCAAACTGTCGCCCAGATGATCCGCTATATCTTGAATATCTCCGGTTTGATAATAATGCGCAAGTATTACAGCATTCTTTTTTTTCTTTAACTTTGATATTTTTTCAGGAATTTCTTTCATTACAAAAAAATTACAAATCAAATATCATCATTATATAATTAATTAAAAAATTTAAAAAGAAATAAGAGATGATTATATCCGGTTAATAGTGGTAAAAAAATAGAATACCAAACTTGTATTTGTCATAATTCAAATTAGAATAACATTGTATTAACAGCCAAAGTGAACATTATTACGTTAGAAATCAGATATAGAAAAACTGAGTATGAACAGCGGTTAATTACTTCAAAAGTTAATTAATTTTATTAAACACGAGAATTAAATAGTGTTTAAAATTGTCAGTAATTCACATTAAAAAATAATAATAAATGATGTAAAATTAAAATATATGTATACGGAAGCTGTTTTTATATAAATCAAATATTGATTTCAGAAAAAATAAGACATCAGCTGATATTATATTCACAATGCTGTTAATTACTAAATATCAAAAAATCAGTTTATCCCCAAAAGTGAAAAACGTAAAGTGTAAATTATAAGTAAATTAACATTGTTAATTAAAACCATAACTTATATTAAATGTTATATAAAAAGTGTGGGAAGACCGAAGCCGGAAGTCAGATGTTGTGTTATGCATGTGGGATTAGGCATTGCTGACAGCCAACTCCAGGCTTCCAACTTCGTACTTCTAACTTCCCAAACTTTGACTTGCCTGCCTGATTATATGCCGGAGAAGTTCATTAATAATATATTATTTATCTTTACAGAAAACAATACGATGATGAAAATTTCAATTGGTTCCGATCATGCCGGTTACGAGTTAAAAGAAGTCATTATAAAATATCTCAACAATGCCTGGCATAAAGTTGAGAACGAAGGACCCTTCAGTTCAGAAAGCGTTGATTATCCCGATTATGCTCATAAGACCGCAAGAAAAGTAAACGATGGAAACTGCGATATGGGTATACTGATATGTGGAACCGGCAATGGCGTTAGCATGACAGCCAATAAACACATAAACGTTAGGGCTGCTCTGTGCTGGAACGTCGAAATAGCAAAACTTGCGAGGGAGCATAATGATGCCAATATCCTTGCACTGCCCGCCAGGTTTATTACTAAAGAAGATACTTTGGAAATGGTGAAGGTCTTCCTTGAAACAAAGTTCGAAGGCGGAAGACACCAGAAGAGAATTGAGAAGATAAAGAATCTGTAATCTTTTAGTCATTGGTTTATAGGTTGGGCAACTGGTCTGGTTTTAAGTTGCTGGTCTGTTGTTAAAACCTAAAACGATAGCCTAATGACTAAACCAGCTGCTCAACCTTTTAACATATAACCAGATTAATCAAATAGATAAGAAGATTTATCCCGTTTATATTTATCCTTCCTATACCTTAATCACAAACAGTCCAACATGAAAAAAAATGACTCCGAAGGAGTCAAATAATAATAACACCGGATGAGACCGTAGGTCGAAATCCGGTGTACTAATAAAATGAACGACAATCCCAACGGGGTTGAATATATAACCAGTACAAAAAATAATAAGGAATAAACTTTAACACAAAAACCTAAACCACCTGTATCCGTTCAGAAATCTGACAGCC
>CAZSJF010000480.1:0-1718 GCA_964606705.1 uncultured Bacteroidales bacterium | reverse complement strand
TGTGTTGGGTGTGTTTGGTTTTGTTTTTCGGCTATTTCAATACAAAATCTCACAGCATTATACCACAGGGCATTGATTTCAACATCAAATCCTATACGCGGAGTTACAGGTTTTCCATCCACAACAGCATCCATCCATGTTAAAGCCATACCGTGTTCTCCCGCATATATCAAACCATTGTCATGCATGCATATATTATAATCAGTGCCTTTTCTGTATCCGTTAAGAATGTTTTTCATCTTGCTGTAGAACAAACTTGTGACAGTTTTATAATCCCCTGAAGAATAAGCATATTGCTGTACAGCCCAGAAATACCATAAAGGAGCGTCAACGGAATTATATACTGCATTATCCCTGCTGCCTATATTAGGAAACAAACATCCATTCAGTTCTTTTGACATTGTTTTAAGAACGGCTTTGCAGGTTTCATAATCTTCTGAAGGCAGAGTCAGTCCCGGTAAAGCAATAAAAGTATCCCTGCCCCATCTGCCAAACCACGGATAGCCGGCACATATTTCAGTTCTTTTCTTATTTTTAATAATAAACTGTTTTGCCGCTTCTTTCAGGCAGTTATCAAAATTATTTCGTAGTTTCAGCAATTTGTACTCTTTTTCAAAAAACTTTTTCAATCCAGAAGGCACTGTTTCTTTAAGCCCTGCTGAAAATACAAGCTGTTCACCCTTTTTCAGTTTCATCTCAAAATATCCCGGAACGAATAAATCTTCAGAAAAGTCATACCTGCGTTTCTGTTCTTCCCTGTATTCAATATTATAATACCAGTCTGGAACATGGATATAATCCACTTTCTTTGAAAACTGCATGAATAAAAACGGAAGGCTGTTATACATACGATATTTTATACCATTGGCAGCATTAAAATATTTCGTATTTACATTATGATTTGCCTTGCCCAACTTGTGTGCCTGCCTGTATGAAAGGTAAGGTTTGAAACGGATTACAAAAGGTTGTTTTGCTTCTAAAACCGTATATTTAATAAGGATTCTTTTTTCATCTTTGGCTAAAAGATATTCTTTCTTAATTAACAGATCGCCAATTCTATAAACGAATACAGGGAGCTTATCCAGTTCGAAAGTTTCCAGATATTTATGCCCTGAAGGAGAAAAAACAAAAGGATAATTATGTATTCCCAACTGAAAAATCTGTTTACCAACAATAATTTCTTCATCTAATGAAGATAAAAACACATGATTTTCATCATTGTATTCCTCCATCGGACAAACAAGCAATCCATGATACTTTCTTGTATTACACCCAACAATTGTTGTTAAGGAATAACAACCAGGATTGTTCGTAAGCAGGAACTCTTTCTGCAAAGAAATTTCCAGATTTGTTATTAAGGTTTTATCAAAAAATAAATAACTCATATTACATTATATTTCTTATAAGTCCCAATTCCTTGATTTTCAATTATTTATGAAATAAAAAGGGAAAAAGGGGTACAAAATTAAGTAAATTTATTTTATTTTCCAAAATTTTAATCTAATAAAAGACACATTTAATCTGAAAAAAGTCATTATTTTATATGCCTTTCTTGCTTTTTTTAAAAAATTAATTTTTCATATCCCCTAAAGTTGCAACCATTACAGCTTTAATAGTATGTACCCTGTTTTCAGCCTCATCAAAAACTATGGAAGCTTTTGACTCAAAAACTTCTTCTGTAACTTCCATGCCCACAAACCCCAAACACACCCAACACA
>CAZSJF010000479.1:0-1740 GCA_964606705.1 uncultured Bacteroidales bacterium | reverse complement strand
AATTTCCTCAAGTTTTTTCTTTATTTTATTAGCTACAGTTATAGTATTATGATCCAAAAGCAATCTGATGCCAATACTGTAACTGTAGCTAATAAAATAAAGAAAAAACTTGAGGAAATTAAAAAAACTTTGCCTCCTGATATAAAAGTCGAAGTCCTTATGGACACATCCATCAATACTATTAACTCAATAAATAATCTTTCCGAGACATTAATTTACGCTTTGATATTTGTTGTATTAGTGGTAGTATTATTTTTAGGACGAGGGAGAGCTACTTTTATTATTTCATTATCTATTCCTATTTCGCTTATTACCGGATTTATCTATATGTATTTATCCGGTGGAACCATCAATATTACCACTCTTTCATCACTTTCCATAGCTATTGGATTGGTTGTTGACGATTCCATTGTTGTTTTAGAAAATATTACAAAAAAATTAGAAAGAGGTGGTTTTGCCCGAGAATCTGCAATTTATGGTACGAGCGAAGTAAGTTTAGCTGTTATTGCATCCACGCTTACTATTATTGCAGTTTTTCTCCCATTAACCATGTTAGGTGGCATTACAGGCATCCTTTTCAGACCACTGGGTTGGGTTGTTACTATTTCTGTTGCTGTATCTGTAATTGTTTCAATGACAATTGTCCCCACATTAGCATCAAAAATTTTGAAAACTATCCCTCCTGGTAAAAAAAGTATCGGGGGTAAAATCTATTGGCTTTCGCAAAATTTCCTCGGGAAAATAGATGCAGGCTATGAGAAAATACTTTCATGGGCAGTTGGTCATCGATGGACAGTTATTGGTATTGCCACTCTTATATTTATCTCATCTATGTTCCTTGTCAAGTTAATAGGTTCTGAATTTATGCCGGCTTCCGATAACGACCGTATATCAGGGCAGGTGAAACTGGCTCAAGGTACCAAGCTTGACGAAACTATTAAAACAGCTCATTACCTTGACTCTGTTTTCATGAGCAAATATCCGGGAATTGAGATTGTTTCTACAAGTGCCGGCGTAGGAGACGAGAATAGTTTAGCAGCTATTTTTACGGAAACAGGAAACTATATTATTAACTACACCTTTAAAATGAAACCACGAAAAGAACGCAGCAAAGACATTTTTCAAATTTCCAATGAAATGCGCAAGGATATTGAAAAATTGCCTGAAGTTGAGAAATTTTATATTGATGCAGGTAGCTCCCGAATGTCGGGTGGAATGGGTATGGGAGGCGGAAACAATCTTGACGTAAAAGTATATGGAAACGATTTTAATGAAACAAATATTATTTCTGAAAAAGTTGCTCAGGCATTGAAAGGAATTAAAGGCACCAAAGATATTTTAATAAGCCGCGACAAAGAAAAGACTGAATTACAATTGGTTTTGGATAATGAAAAAATGACTTCTTTCGGATTAAATACAGCTTCTGTTGCAACAGCCATTAGATATCGTATTAACGGTGTTACATCTACAAAATACAAAGAAGAAGGAAACGAATACGATGTTATTGTTCGTTACGATGAGAAATTCCGACAATCAACCGAAGATATAGAAAATATAAGTATTATGACACCGCAGGGCAAAATGATTAAATTAAGTGAAATAACCCAGTTAAAACGATTTTATTCACCACCAAATATTGAAAGAGAAAATAAAGTTCGCGTTGTAACAATTACATCTGCACTTTCCGATACAGATATAGGTACTGTAAAAACTGCTCTTGAAACAGAAATTGCTAAAATG
>CAZSJF010000478.1:0-1747 GCA_964606705.1 uncultured Bacteroidales bacterium | reverse complement strand
AAAACGGAATCATATATGTTGTAGTGCCTATTGTGTTATCAATGATTGCAATACTTTTTCCTTTTTTACCAAGAACAATGGAAATAATTTTATTCCCGTCCTCACTCCATGAAGGAGTCATATAAAAAAGATTTTCAGGATTACTGAATTTTTTCAAGACCTCACCTGTAACAGCATCAAGTATTACAAGATAAAATTCGTTCTGTTCTGTTACTTCTACTGCAGCTATTCTTTTTCCATCATCTGACAGATCAGGCGAAAAAAATCTGGTTTTAAATGTGATCTGGCTGAGTTTTTCTGTTTTAATGTTATATGATTTTATTACAGAGTAGTTTCTGTTGTTCCACCTCGGGTCAAATGTTTTTTCTGCCCAGCATATCATCCCTTTTTTGTAAGACATTGTTTCTTTGAAATTCAATCCGGGTGTGAAAATTATTTTTTCTGTGCCTTTTCTGTCCGTTGTCACAAATCTGTTTATATCATCAATTCCTGATTTTTCAGTCAGAATAAGGCTGTCTCCTATATAGTGTGCATGATTATAGTTTGTGTAAAACTTTTGTGGCTTATTTAATACTGAAAAGCTTGTGAAATCAAGATTTTTATTATTTTCTGACCACAGGCTGTCTAATTCCATGATTGTTTTTTTATATAGCCGTTCTTTTGAAAGTCCTGAGATCTTTTTTATTCCTTTTGAAAAAGGAGTTATTATGAATGGATATTTTGCAACAATGTTTAAAGTGTTGCTCCATATCTCTGCCCCGTAATTTTTTCTTGCATCTGCTACAAGCTGGTAGCCGAGTTCATAATTATCAGGAGTAAAATCCTTGTATGATCCATATACAGCTTTATCGTAACTGTACCTGCCTTTTTCAAGTACCTGTGCTTTTAATTTCATTTCAAAATTTGGTATTCGCCCTCTTCCTGAATTGCTCAATGCTGTTTCTGTACAAACGGCATCTCCTTCTGTAAACCAGTTAGGGACAAATAAACCTAAAACTCCTGCTGTGGCTTGTTGCCCAAGTATAAAATTTAATAATTTAGTAATTCCCTGATTTAATTTGTCAAATTGTACAACATGTCTGTATTCATGAATTGCCAGTTGTTCAAACCAGTTCTGGGCATAAGAATCCTGAGATGGACAGGTGTATACCTCAATCCTTTTGGGTGCTAAAATTGCTATGCCGTTTGAAACAACTGTTTTGTTATGAAATATGATTGAAATTTTTTTCGGCTGATGCTCCAGTGTTTTTGATGCGTAAACATAAAGAGTATCTAAAATATTGGCAAAGTATTGTGCGTTACTGTCAGAGCCTTCAGGATAAATAATCTGGAAATTTTTAGTGTTGATTTGCTTCCATTTTATACTTGCAGGGTCCTGCCCTAAATCATAATATTGTGAATATATACCATGGGATATATGTAATAATGTAACTATAAAAAAATATTTAAGGAATATTTTCATCTTAACAATATGAACAAAAACCTAAAAAATAGTATTGCAATTTATGATTATTTCTGCAAACTGTTTTCTAAAAGGAATAAATTTTAAAAATAACCTATACACTTTATGTGTATAAATATTACGGACTATTTAGTGTTTTTTATAGTAATATATGGATTTTTTGTCTTCAGTAATATTCATTGACTGGACATTATCCTGTCTATATCCTGAAAGTTATTATGTCCGCCATTCTGAACGTTCTGAATAAGCCTGCCGACAGCATCGGCTTTTTCCTTTGGTCCGAAA
>CAZSJF010000477.1:746-1757 GCA_964606705.1 uncultured Bacteroidales bacterium | reverse complement strand
CAAAAGTGCGGCGTCAGCACTTTAATCTCTGACAATAACGATATGAAAAAAACATTTACTTTTCTGACAATTACTTTACTCTCATTTATGACAGCAGGCATTTTTGCACAAATCCCGAACAGCGGGTTTGAGAACTGGATTACACCCGGCATTTATATGGAACCCGTAGGTTGGGCCACTACCAATCCTTACTCCGCCGGAGGCTTCTACTCGGTAACACAATCAACCGACCATTACCCTGCAACAGTCGGCAGCTACTCGGTAAGAATTGAAAATAACCCTGCCCTTTTACCATCCCCCAGCGCATTAGGAATCATAATGCCTGACTCACTATCTGCACCACGTCCGACATTTCCAATAACAGGTCATCCCAACAGATTAACAGGGTACTACAAATTTACCCGTCTAAATAATGACACGATGTATATTCAGGTACAATTATACCAGAATGGTATCGCTGTTGCATATGGATCATTTTCACCGGCTTTTGCAGGATTAGGATGGACTAACTTTATAGATTCTATCTCGCCATATGCTTCAGCTGACAGTGCCACTATTGTCATTTCCGCTTATTATTCAGACGGCCCTGACCATTTTCCCTATGGAAATTCCGTTCTTTTAATTGACAATCTTAATTTTGAAGATCTTATCACTTCGTCTCCCGAAAATGATCATATAAACCCATTAAATTTATACCCGAACCCTGCGTCTGATATCGTTACTTTAAATTTCGACAAACCAATCAATGAATATCTGACTTTGAACATTTACAACATAACAGGCAAATTGGTAAAATCAGAAGAATTAAGCCAAAACCAGCAGCAGGTCAACATCGGTGATTTATGTGAAGGGATTTACGTAGCCTCTGTCATAACAAAAGAATTTACAGAAACACAGAAGCTGATAATTCAGAGATAGAGATACATAACAAAAATATTCTTTAAATAAATAATTGCTGCAAATTATATTTGTTATTATCAGGACCACAACCACCCAAACACACCCAACACA
>CAZSJF010000477.1:0-736 GCA_964606705.1 uncultured Bacteroidales bacterium | reverse complement strand
ATCAGGATTTCAAACTGTATATAATTATAATTATATAGATAAAAATCATTAACTAAAAGTGCGGCGTCAGCACTTTAATCACTGACAGTAATAAAATGAAAAAAACATTTACTCTTTTGGCATTTTTTTTACTATTTTCTACAACATCAAACATTTTTGCACAAATACCAAACAGCGGATTTGAAAACTGGACTACTGTTGGTAGTTATATGGATCCGCAGGGCTGGGCTACAGCAAACAAATATTCCACTGGTGCTTTTCACGCTGTTACAAGATCAAGTGATCATTATCCTGTTTCTATCGGCAGTTATTCCGTAAGGATTGAAAATGACACCACTCTTTTACCATGCTACTGTGCGTATGGAATTATCATGACTGACACCACACTTGAGCAGGGACCTCACCCTACATTTGCAATTACAGGCCATCCTAATAGTTTTTGCGGCTGGTACAAATTTACTTCTGACAATAATGACACAATGCTCATTGCTGCCCAACTTTATCTGGGAGGACAACCAATGCCTGTTGCAGGAGCAGGAGTGACTTTTTATGCATCATCATCAGGATGGACATCTTTTGAAATTCCTTTTCAAAGCTATACCTCTGCAGACAGCGGTCATATAATTATCTCTGCATTTAACGCAGGACCATCAACAATACCACACGGCAACTCTGTACTTTATGTTGACAACCTGAGTTTTGACACTCTTATTACTTCGGTTTATGAAAACAAATA
>CAZSJF010000476.1:505-1785 GCA_964606705.1 uncultured Bacteroidales bacterium | reverse complement strand
TCCTGATTCTGATCCTCCGAAAAATGCAAATCTATAGAAGTAATCCTTTTTTTCTTTATCAAAAGAAGTATATGATAATTCATTAGTGTAAGGACCGGCATTTCCATCATAAGATATGTTTTCCTGTAAAGTGAGTTCATCGTCCACATCCACTTTAGATGCTTCGTTCCAGGCTATTGTCTGCAACCACATGCTGATTTGTTGATTTAAAAAGGCAACAGTATCCATTTTTGTAGAGTCTCCAAGAAATACGTAACTGGGGTGTAAGGAATCAGACAGCCATGTTGCAGAATCACGCCATATAGCAGCATCATTACTCATTCCATAGAGCAAATGAGTTGCAGGCACTTTACTATCATAGTTTGGTGTTGCCATTAAGGTGTAAATCATTTCCCTGTATTCCGGCAATAATGAATTTAAAATGTGGTCCTGGCTGTAAATAAACGTTGTTGCGGATGAGTCGTCTGTTACAGCAAAACCAGGTCTGATGCCTAATGTATAAGTACTACCTGTTAACTCAACTGTATCAAGATGTTCAAATCCCTTATCTTCACAAAATGATTTTGGCAGAATTCTTAAATTATTAGTTTCAGTAAAGAACATATTGGCAGATTTGCCGATATAAACATCTGCCATGCTGCCGACAGCATTGGTGGCATCACTGGTGGAATAACGTTTTGTAAAACGGTATGTTTCTCTGAATTCTCCGTTGCGGTCAATATAAGAGGTGGTTTGTATTCCGGCATTTACATCTGTTTGTGTTTCTGATGTAAATACAGGGCCTGCAAGTCCTCCGCCAACTTCAAATTTTACCCCAAGCATTAATGTATTGTCATAAGTGCTATTTGCTCCTGTTTTAAAGCTGTAGTTTCTTGCAACAGAGTAAGTGCTTTCTTTTTCAAGATAAGTATAGCTATTTGATCCAGGAGGGTCCCTGAGAATAAATGACGGCACGTCAACACCGTAAGTTACAAAATTAGCTCCGCCGGCATCAACACATCCTAATGTATATGCCCTGAAAACAGCTCCATCATTCCATGCGACAGTAAAATCTCCTGCTTCGGCTGTTATTGTAATTGTTTTTGTGTAAGAAGATTTATTGGGTTCATCTTTGCTCATATTAGGCAAGCCAACCCTGAATTCTGTATAATCATTAACTTTACCTTCTTCGTTTGTAGAATAAGTATATGTCGGCTGTCCTATTTCCATGTTGTTGGTTATACAGAATTCAGGGTTGGCTTGCCTAATATGAGAAAAACAAACCCAAACCACCCAACACA
>CAZSJF010000476.1:0-495 GCA_964606705.1 uncultured Bacteroidales bacterium | reverse complement strand
TGTGTTGGGTGTGTTTGGTGGTGTGGTTATAGTTACATTTGCATTTTCAATAGATACAATATCTGTTATTGTGTCACCGTTATCATAATTATAATAAACAGCATTCACCCTGATATCAATATCATAAGTTTTAGGCATGACAAATACAGGGTAATTAAACGGACTGTTATTTACCAGGTCAACGGTATCATTTTGTTCAGTTTCGGGGTTTAATATTACAATTTCTTTTTCCCCGATAAATTCTCCTTCATCTTTTCCATACACAGTTATTTCCGGCTCTGAATAAATGATAAAGTTGCGTTGAAAATGATATTTGTATTCAGAAATTTCAGTTGTAGCAATTGTATCCTCTCCTTCAACAGATTCTGTAACCACCGTATCAGTGAGTGTAGTCATTGCAGGTATTGTGGAAAGGTCTAATTGACCGAGGTTGATATTGTCAATGCTGTAATGACTGTTTCCTGCCGAATAAAAAAACCAAACACACCCAACACA
>CAZSJF010000475.1:0-1788 GCA_964606705.1 uncultured Bacteroidales bacterium | reverse complement strand
TGTGTTGGGTGTGTTTGGGGGTTTTTTTGTGCAAAATTTCTTGCACAAAAAATCGGAATGAATACTACTTTATTATCACAGTATGTGCAAGGACGAAAAAGGCCATCTGATCAACAGACAGACAAAATACTAGCAGGAATACATCAAATAGTGAGAGAATTATCAGAGATCAATTTGATTCATAGATTATAGGCACTGGCTTGAACAGACGTTTGCTATCAGTGGCGGTGTGTAGCTCGTTGAACAGGTTAGCAATAATTTTACACTTTAGTGCTTTATAGAAAATTTAGTGATAACATCGCCACAGAATAGCAACCGTTAAACTGTTAACAAATAATAATGATAAAAATAGTAATCAAATTATAGTAATTAAATTAAGGAGGATAAAATGAAACAAAAAATTGCTCTTTTGGGCTTTGGTACCGTAGGACAGGGATTATGTGAAATCCTGCTAAAAAAAAGAAATTATTTAAAGGAAAAATATAATTACGATTTCAGCATTGTAGCTGTTGCTGATTTTGTATATGGAAGTGCATATAACCCTGATGGACTTGATATTCCTTATATGCTTGATAAGGCGAAAGCAAAACAGAAATTTACAAAAGATATTACACAAATGGATAATATTACTCTTATCAAAGAGTGTAATGCTGATGTTATGTGTGAGTTAACCTTCACTGACCTTAAAACTGGAGGTCCGGCTATTGCTCACTGCCATGCAGCATTAGAATCAGGCAAGAGTGTTGTAACAAGCAACAAGGGACCTGCTGCCCTCAGATATGCTGAAATGAAAAAATTAGCTGACAAAAATAAAGTTAAATTCATGATTGAAGGAACAGTAGTAGCTGGAACACCTGTTATTAATTTGACAGAAGGACCTCTTGCAGGATGTGAAATAACAGCTATTCGTGGTATATTGAACGGAACTACAAACTATATGCTTACAGAAATGGAAAAAGGCATGGCATATAATGAAGTTCTTAAAATAGCTCAGGAGTTGGGTTATGCTGAAGCTGACCCTACAGGTGATGTTGAAGGTTATGATGCACGCGGAAAAGTTACTATTCTTGCAAATGTTGTTATGGGAGTACCTCTTGCTATCTCTGATGTTTCATGCAAAGGTATTACAAAGATTACCACGGAAGATATTGAAGATGCAAAAAGGAAAAATGCAAGATGGAAATTGATTGGTTCTGTAAAGAAAGAAAATGGTAAAGTTACTGCTTCAGTTGCTCCTGAAATGATTCCTTTAACTCATCCTCTTGCAGGAGTAATGGGAGCAACTAATGCGTTAACTTTTACTACGGACCTTCTTGGTGATGTTACTATAATAGGACCAGGTGCAGGAAGAATTGAAACAGGTTTTTCAATATTGACGGACCTTTTAAAAATTTTTACAAATTAATTTCATTGTCTCTGAATATAGTGAAAAGAAGGTTGCTCTTATCTATTCCTATTATCGTTTATAATTGCATAATTTAACACCACATCATCATTAGAAGATATGGGAAGTATTATTCCTCTAACTTCACTCTTACACCTTCCGAATGAGAAGTAAACTCGGGTGCGTACATACATTGAATAGTGGTAGTACCATTTGATAAATCACCTTTCTGACTTGCTATTAAAGGATATTCAAATACGTAAGTGCCTTTACCTAAATATGAGAAAAAGAAGTTAGTAGCAGCATCTCGTGTGCTTTCATAATACCCTAAACCTCCCTGGTATTTATATTTTGAAATAACATTTACCGGCTCAAAAGCAGAGGCACGCATATCTTTCATCTGT
>CAZSJF010000474.1:0-1798 GCA_964606705.1 uncultured Bacteroidales bacterium | reverse complement strand
TAAAATTCATCAGGAGTCTTCGTAATAGATTGATGTTCATCCTTCGTTAAGGTTTCGGTGGCTGATAGTTGAAGAGTAGAAGAGGGTTGAAGAATAGAAGAGGGTTGAAGAGTTGAAGGGTTGAAGGGTTGAAGGGTTGAAGAGTTAAAGAGGGTTGAAGGAGGTTGAATGTCATCTTCTTCTGTAGTTACCGAGGATAAAGGTTGTTTGAAAGTTTCTGGTATCTCTTCAGAATGAAAATCATATGAATATGAATGGGTAGATTCCTTTTTGTCCTTGCAATATAAAACTGCACCTGAAAAATTTACCGGTGTAAACTGTGGGAATACCACTGAAGAAAGTTCACTGGAAGATACTACAAACCAACCATCTTTTGACAGCGAATGAAACAGGTTTTGAGAAATTTTTCTTACCCACTCATTAGTAAAATACATCAGAACATTCCTGCAAAAGATAATATCCATTCTATTTACTATAGCAGAAAAAATATCATCTTCAGTAAGACTAAGGCAGGAAAATGTCACCATATTTTTAATATCAGGAACAACCTCATATTTTCTATCTCCAAGATGATGAAAATACATGGTTTTTAACCAATCCGGTGTATTACGAAACGACCATGGTCCATAAATTCCTTTTTCTGCTTTATCAAGTGCTTTCTGGTTAATATCGGTTGCAAGAATACCAATATTCCAGTCCGTAATTTTGGGAATCGTTTTGTGAAGGGCTATAGCAATAGAGTATGGTTCTTCACCAGTAGAGCATCCCGCACTCCATATCCTGATACTTCTTTCTTTTTTCTTTTTAGACATGATTAGCTCTGGCAGAATATAATCTGTGAGTGCAGTAAAAACCTGCGGTTCTCGCCAAAAATAAGTTTCGGAGATAACAAGGTGTGATGCCAGTATTTTTATTTGTTTTTTGTTTAGTTCTGAGGACAAAAGCCATTGAATGAACCCGCTCATATCTTGAAAGCCGAACTCACTGGCAGCCCTAGCCAGATTACGACCGAGCATAGCCCATCTTTCAACAGGAAAGTGCAATCCCATGCGGGCAGCGATTACTTCGTAGACTTGCGATAACTCGCTATCTGTTAGATTACGATTCATTTATTTTTCATTTTAAGTGCATGCTCCAACTCCTTCTCCTCATCAAGACTCAAAAACGTATTAAGGTCATAGATAAGAATGAGTTCATCATCAACTTTTGCCACTCCTCTGATGTGCTCTGCAAATGGTAACGTCTCTTTGGCGTCTGACAGTTGATTGGGTAACAGTTCGGTAATACCGATTACAGAATCAACCAAAATAGCAACCTGTCTTTTTCCGGTATCCGCAATAATCAATCGGTCATCTATGTCAATTTCACGCACTGCTAATCCGAAACGTTTGCGGATGTCAACAACAGGAATAATCCGACCCTTAACATTGATAATCCCTAAAATAATTTCAGGAGCTTTTGGCAAATGCCTTATTTCCACTGCATGAATAACTCTCTGAACTGCTGATAAATATAATGCATACTTTTGTTCATTAAGATTAAAGACAAGTAATTGACAAAAATTTTCCATCTATTATTTTTTCAAAAACATACTTAATACTAAGAGTAACGTGAGTTTGAGATTTAACTTTTTGTTAGCCAAGATATTATATATATTATAGTTCTATTGTAATTATTTAGGTATAGGGAAATAAGGTATAAGTGAAATAAAGAATGACTATCTATAATTTATACCCTATACATTTATACCTAAAAAACAGTATTACAGTAAAAAACACAACCAAACACACCCAACACA
>CAZSJF010000473.1:0-1815 GCA_964606705.1 uncultured Bacteroidales bacterium | reverse complement strand
TGTGTTGGGTGTGTTTGGGTTTGTTGTGTTAAAAATGACAAAAGGATCTTTCCATTAAGTGTAAATTGTCCTCAATGCAATCATTCTCTTATGGATAATAAAAACCCTTTGGATGGTTATCCCTCTATAAAATTGACAATAACTTTTGATAACAAACATGGATGGCTCAGGCTTTCTTCCTTGTATGGCAGCTATATGTATGCATCAGAGCATGAAATACCTTTGGGTGTTGTGGCAAATTACTTTTGCCCGTATTGCCATTCTGAACTATCAGGTTCATCAAAATGTCCTGAATGCAGTACTAATATGATACCTATGATAATCGGCAGCGGCGGAATAGTTCAGGTGTGCCCAAAACGCGGTTGTAAAGGGCATATTTTAGATATTTAGTAGATATTAAATTTTTAAAGGATAAAAATATGAAGAGGTTAAATTCAGTAGAAAATTTCATTGAATTTCGTAAACTAATTGCTAATGAAGCAAAGGATAATAAACCTTGTTTGGCAATTTGTGCTGGAACAGGAGGGCAGGCAAGCGGTTCTAATGATATTATGAGAATAATAAAACGCCATATAATAGAACATAATCTGAATGATAAAATTTCTTTAAGAGTTACAGGATGTCTGGGTTTCTGTGAAATGGACCCGTTTATCATTGTAGAGCCAGGATTCAATCTATATCCTAAACTTAAAATGGAAGATGTCCCTAAAATTATTAATGCAGCAGTTGAAGGAAAAGTTATTGAAGAAATGCTTTATAAGGAACCTGGTAATGAAAAAAAATATCATTCACAATTAGAAATTCCTTTTTTTAAAAACCAGACAAGAACCGTTTTAGGTAATAATCAAAAGATTGATCCTATCAGAATTTACAATTATATTAAAACAGGTGGTTATTCAGCATTTGAAAAGGTTATATCAAACCCGAATCCTGAATGGATAATAAAGGAAATCATTGATTCAGGATTAAGAGGCAGGGGCGGCGGCGGTTTTCAGACCGGAATCAAATGGAAATTTGCTAGTCAATCAGGTAAACAGGGAACACAAAAATTTATTATTTGTAATGCGGACGAAGGAGATCCTGGTGCTTATATGGATCGTAGTATTCTTGAAGGAAATCCGCACTCAATAATAGAAGGATTGGTTATTGCCGGTATTGCCATTGGTGCTACTCGTGGGATAATTTATGTAAGGACTGAATATCCTTTAGCTATTAAACATTCTATAATTGCTATAAACCAGGCACGTGAAACAGGTATTTTAGGCAATAATATTTTGGGAACTGGTATTGACTTTGACATCGAAATAATAAGAGGAGCTGGAGCTTTTGTATGCGGTGAAGAAACAGCTCTTATCAAATCTATTGAGGGGCAGATGGGGCAACCAAAACAACGTCCTCCATTCCCTGTTAATAAAGGTTTGTGGGGCTCTCCTACTTGTATCAATAATGTAGAAACACTGGCTAATGTGCCTGTTGTTATTAATCTGGGAGCTAAAGAATATGCAAAGGTAGGAACACCAGGTAATACAGGAACAAAAATATTTTCTCTTGTTGGAAAAATAAAAAACACAGGCTTGGTAGAAGTACCGCTTGGGACAACAATTAAAGATGTTGTATATAAAATCGGCGGCGGTTCAAGCGGAAAAGCAAAAATAAAAGCCATTCAGACAGGCGGTCCTTCAGGCGGATGTATTCCCGAAAAAATGTTTGATATTCCTATAGATTATGAAAGCCTTACTAAAGCAGGTTCAATCATGGGATCAGGAGGTATGATAGTAATGGATGAAAATACCTGTATGGTTGATCTTGCAAGAT
>CAZSJF010000472.1:0-1846 GCA_964606705.1 uncultured Bacteroidales bacterium | reverse complement strand
CGCCTTCCGATAGCTATCGGAATGGCGAATGCATTCGGAATGACAGGCGTAAAGTAGAGTAAATAGGGGTAAGAAGGCGGCGGCAATGCCGCCGCCTTCTTACCCCTCACTAAAAAAACATAATTGTCATTCCGAACCAGCCTGCCGAAACGATAGTGCAGGCAGGCGACGTGAGGAATCTTTATCAATAATATGTTAACATAATATTGTACAATTTATCAAACCCCTACAGCATATTTTTAAATTCCACCGCATATTTTCTCACAACATCCTTATCAATATTTTTTTCTTTATAAACCCGGCCTATGCAGTTTAATCCGGTATAATCAAGAATATATTTCTCCGAAGAAATATTGCTCTCTCCGTTAAAGACAATTCCCTTTACAGGGATATTCCTGTTTTTTAATGCTTCAACTGAAAGCAATGTATGGTTTATACTTCCAAGATAATTTTTCGAGACAAGTACAACCTCCGCACCAAGCTGCCTGATAAGGTCTATGATAAGCTTATCTTTATTAAGAGGCACCATAAGCCCTCCTGCCCCTTCAATTATCAGGTTATTATTTGTTGCAGGGAGAATGATTTTATTAAGGTCAATGGTTATTTTGTCAGTTTCTGCAGCAGCATGAGGAGATATAGGTTTGCTAAGCCGGTATATCTCAGGATGTGAATTGCTGACAGTATTACTTACCAGTTTCATTACCTCACCTGTATCACTTTCCGTTTTGCTTCCCGATTGTATGGGTTTCCAGTAATCAGCATTAAGTGCTTCAACCAGTATTGCCGAAACAACAGTCTTTCCTATGCCTGTATGTATGCCTGTAACAAAATATCTTTTCACAGAAAATATTTTAAATAGCAAAGTTAATAATTCTTCGGAGCTTTATATCTTCTCCAGAACCTGAATTTTGTGAGAGAAGTAAATGTGAGCAATTTATTTACCATATTATATCTTATACCAAAATGCATAATTTCATAAGCTATATATACAAGAACCAAAGAAACATAGAATAATATAAAAGAGCTAAGGTGTTTAACCCAGTACATAGCATTATCAGAAAGTTTAATATCAAAAACATCTGCAACAAATAGCCGATAATTTATATAATACATAAATACCCCCATAATAAAATACCACAGCAAAGCAGTAAATGTATGAGAAGTGTTTATTGCTTTTTTGGGGCATGTATTCATGCACCGCATGCAGCTTTCACACTTGAATTTCCAGTAAGGATGATTATATTTTAGTTTCACCGCCTGAACAGGGCAGTTTTCAATACATATCATACATTTATCGCATTCATAAGAAGCAAAAAATGTTTTTGCAAGGCCGAACCTGCCTATCAATATATATCCTAAAGATATCGGTGATATAATAAGGTCGACAGGCAACCATAACAACCCCTTATAAACCCTTTTTCCTGAAATAACTTTCTCTGAAAAATCAGAAACAATCCTGTTACAACGGACGGCAATTGAATCAACAACTTTTTTCCTTAATCCCGGATGTATCGATATCCAGTTTGAAGGCATATCAACAGGCAATAACCCCCTGATGCTATAGCCTTTCAGCTTTAAAATAATCAACGGAAGAACCTGGGCAATACCGGTTAAACCGGGTGTGAAAATTTTATACATTTTCATCCCTGCCCTTGTATTAAGCAGAAAAATATCCGCATCTTTTATTTTGGGAAATTTCAATATAAACTTCAGCATGAACCATGGGATATTAAAACCATGCGTGGGATAACAAAAACCAATAAGTGTTTTACCTTTTATATCCGGCACATTCACACTTTTAAACCTGTCAATTGATATAAGAAAAGCGTTTAACCCTTTATCCTTA
>CAZSJF010000471.1:0-1865 GCA_964606705.1 uncultured Bacteroidales bacterium | reverse complement strand
GAAAATCCTTTATCATATTATTAAATGAATATATGGCAGCTTTGTAATTTTCCATATCGAAATACATTTTGGAAACTTCAAATTTTTTGGTTTCCAGTTTGAATCTCAGTTTATCTATCAGCTGATTACATTCTGCCATCCTTTCACTTTCAGGGTATTTATTAATAAACATCTGCAATTCTTTTATTGCATCGTAAGTATTAATCTGCTCCAGGGTATATTCAGGGGAATCAAGGTATTTACAGTATGCACTCAAAAACATACACTCTTCAGCTTTGTCACTGTTAGGAAATGTCATAACAAAATTCTTGAAATGATAGCTTGCAATTATATAATTCTGTTGTTTGTAATAACAATAAGCATAGTAATAATAAATATCTTCTGCCTTATTTGTCCCTTTGTATATCGTTATCAGCTCGTCAAACAACTGTAATGCCCTGAAATAATCCTCTTTGTTAAAATATTCAACAGCTCTCTGATATTTATATGCAGAATCACTGCTCTTGAGCAATTTCTGGTAATCACTGCAGGCAGAAAAAACGACAAGTAATATGTAAATCAGATATTTATGCCTATTCATCTCTTTTTTTCCGGTTTGCAAAAGTACAATATTATTTGGAATTAATAAAGGATAACGGTTGAAAAATTTATTTATTTTATAAATCATTTGAATATTAATTTATAGATTTGCATAAGTCTAACCCTAAAACATAATAAAAGTGGATATATTTGAAAAAATACAGAAGAAAACAAGCCCTTTAGGGCAGTATGCAAAAGATTCTCACGGTTATTTCATGTTTCCCAAACTTGAAGGTGAGATAGGCAATAAAATGACTTTCAGGGGCAGGGAAATGACCGTCTGGAGTTTGAACAACTATCTCGGTCTGGCCAATCACCCGGAAGTAAGGAAAGCTGACGCTGATGCCGCTAAAGAATGGGGGCTGGCTTATCCCATGGGTGCAAGAATGATGTCGGGCCAGACTAAATACCACGAAAAACTGGAACAGGAACTTGCCAGCTTCGTCGGTAAAGAATCTGCATATCTCTTGAACTACGGATACATGGGGATGACCTCAATAATAGACTCACTGGTTGACAGAAACGATGCCATTGTATATGATTCCGAGTCACACGCCTGCATACTTGACGGCATGCGCATGCACTTGGGAAAAAGGTTTGTTTTTCCGCACAACAACATAGAAAATCTCGACAAACAGCTCTCAAGGGCAACCAACCTTGTTAATGAAACCGGAGGCGGCATAATCGTCATCACTGAAGGCGTTTTCGGCATGGTAGGAGACCTGGGGAAACTGAAGGAAATAGTAGCACTGAAGAAAAAATATAATTTCAGATTATTAGTTGACGACGCACACGGATTCGGCACTATGGGTAAAACAGGTGCAGGAACAGGCGAAGAATTAGGTGTTCAGGACGAAGTGGATATTTATTTCGGGACCTTTGCAAAAGCCATGGCTGGCATAGGTGCTTTTGTTGCAAGCAAGAAAGAGATTATCAAGCATTTAGCTTACAATATGCGCTCACAGATATTTGCCAAATCATTACCCATGCCTATGGTGATAGGTGCGCTGAAAAGGCTGGAACTGCTTAAAACAAAGCCTGAACTTAAAGAAAAACTGTGGACCATTGTAAGGGCATTACAAAAAGGGCTGAAAGAAAGAGGTTTTAATATAGGAGGCACAGAATCCCCTGTTACACCGGTAATCCTGTCAGGAGAAGTCCCTGAAGCCACAAATATCATTCATGACTTACGTGAAAACTACGGCATCTTCTGTTCAATAGTTGTTTATCCGGTAATTCCAAAAGGTATGATTTTAATAAGAGTTATACCAACTGCCGCACATACT
>CAZSJF010000470.1:0-1875 GCA_964606705.1 uncultured Bacteroidales bacterium | reverse complement strand
TTCAAAACATAACATAACTGTAATATATATTTATCAAATCATAATCCTTTATTAATTAACTTTGCATATTTTTTACTAAAAGAAAAACCTGCCAATAAAAATCTGTCAGTGCCTCTCATTTTAAACTGAGCAACAAGGTCGGTAAGAAATTCCTGTGACCCTGCCTGCTTCATGAATAAAACCTGATATGTAAGCTGTATATTTCTGCATGTATTCAGTTTTGCTCCTCCGTGAAGCACAAACCTTCTCGGCAGTTTGGATTCATTGCTCAGAAATGATTCGTCAGGTTGTGAAAGGTGAAAGATGCTGATTCCTGCAAACGGGTTAAATAAAGATTTCTTACCTGAATAATAATACATTATCCCCGCATTAAGATCCGGCACCATGACACTGCTTTTTCCAAAAGACTCGCTGGTTGGCATTGACGGGTCAAAGGAACTGCTATATGCCACATACTGATCTTCAAACATCAGTTTTGAAAAGTCAATGCTCTTCTGGATTATCCCTCCCTGTAATCCTATTGAAATATGATTATTCCTGTCTCTTGCTGAAACAATAAAATCATAAGCACCAGATAAAAGGAAATTAAATGCATTATAATCGCTTGTTCCTGCATGATTGTTCATTATTAAGCCGCCCACAGAAAATCTGGTCTTTTCCACAGGCATGTCAAAAGATGCTACATTGTTGCTGTATGCATTATTAATAACACTTTTCCATTGATTCCTGTAATGGATATGCGCTCTGTAACCGCCGTTAAACATTCCGGTCATAGCAGGATTCAGATAAATGGGTGTTGTATAATACTGCGTAAGATGCTGGTCCTGTCCGTAGGAAACAACGCCCACCAGGCAGAAACAGAGGGTAAAGACAAATAATCTCATTTTAAAAATCCTGTTCATCTTCAAGTATTAACGTATTAAAGTTACATCTCCCTTTCCTTCATACACTTTACCATCTTCTCCTATTGCATAAAAAGTATAAACATAAACACCAACAGGACAATCCTTGCCTTTATATTTTCCATTCCATCCATCCCTCTGGTTATGCGACACAAATATCAGTTCGCCCCATTCATTATAAATTTTGAAATCAAGAGTGGTAAATGGCCCACCTTTGATCCTCAGGACATCATTCTTGCCATCACCGTTAGGGGTATATGCATCCGGAATATTAGGAGGCAGCTGTACTATTATAACTTTATATATAGTATCAGTACACCCTATATCATCAGTAATAATCAAAACAACTGTATATACTCCTGTATCGCCGTATGCATAAACAGGATTCTGCAGTGTTGAATAGCCTGTTGAATCGCCGAAATCCCAGCTCCATGAAAAAGCATCTGTTGACAGATCTGTAAAATGTATATTTTCCTTCGGGTAAACAATGATTTTATCAATAGTAAAATTGGCAACAGGAAAAGCTGTCATAGTAATAGCCTTTGATATGGTATCCGTACATCCTTTATCAGACTCCACTATCAAAGTTATAATATATCCGCCTGCAACCGAGTAATAATGGCTCGGGTTCTGAACGGAATCATAAACACCATCTCCAAAACTCCAATTCCAATTGATTATATTAGTATACTCAATTGTTGACTCATCTATACAATGTGTTATTTCATTAAGGCACCAACCTTCAAAAGAAAAGCCGGCAACAGGCGTAGGAGAAATAGTAACCTGCTTAACAACTGTATCCGAACAATATGCGGAAGCAACTATAAGCGTGACATTATAAGCACTGTCTGACAGATATTTGTGTATCTCATTCTGCAAATTACCACTTATTCCGTCGCCGAAATCCCAGTCCCATGAAATAATAGTCCCTGACAGAATAGATGAACTGTCATTAAATACAGTATTGCTTCCC
>CAZSJF010000469.1:0-1877 GCA_964606705.1 uncultured Bacteroidales bacterium | reverse complement strand
GGTATTGATACCCATTTTTTTAAGTTTGTCAGCCGATTTCATAAAAGTATAAAGTTCAGCATCAAAATTAGGTATCAGAACATCTATTTTTTCTATTGAATTGATATACTCTATGCGTTGCAACAGTACTTCCGTACCTGCAGAAGGATAAGGGACATGGTAAGTTTTACTTACCAGATCATTCATATAAATACCCGGTTCAAGATTTTCATATGCCAGCCCAATAATCTTAGCTTTAATTTTTTTTGATTCCAGCAAACCTCTGATAACAGGGATTCCTGGTCCCGGATTATCAGTATTATTCAACCCTGAAATAGCAACTTTAATATTCATTATTCAACTAAATTAAACTGTTTAAGCATATTAATAAAGTCATAGTAACTTTTTTCAAAAGTCACATCATCAACTTCATATTTCTTGAAGATACTAGCTTTGATTTCTTCTTTCTGCTTGTTTGCCTTAAGCATATTAATTATTTCCGCACCGACTGTATTCAATGAATACGAGTCACCAGTAGTAGAGTCGAAAATAAATCCTGTTTCGCTCACTGCTATATTTTTTTTCAGTTTCATTGTCTGCATATTTTAATGTTATCACAAATATATATTTTTTAATTTTTAATACTCCAGTAGGAAAAAGATATTGCAACATTATAATTTTTCCAGAATAAAATCTGTCATTTTATTGTAAAGGTGCAGCCTTGTATTACCTCCGTATATACTATGATTTCTGTTGGGATATAACTGCATCTCAAACTGTTTATTATTATCAACCAAAGCATCAATTAATTGCATTGTATTCTGAAGGTGGACATTATCGTCAGCAGTGCCATGCACAAGCAGCAGTTTTCCTTTTATATCTTTCACATGCTCAATCAGAGAACTTTTCTTATAGCCATCCGGGTTATCTTCAGGGCGGCGCATATATCTTTCAGCATATACATTATCATAAAACCTCCAGTCTGTAACAGGTGCTACAGCGATACCAGCTTTAAAAAGTCCATCACTTTCTGACATACACATTAAAGACATATATCCTCCATAACTCCACCCAAAAATCCCTATGCGTGTTGAATCAACATACTTCAATTTGCTTAAATATTCTGCAGATTGTATCTGGTCAATAGTTTCCAGCTTACCAAGCTGCATATAAGTACATTTTGCAAATTCCTGCCCTTTGTTATCCGTACCCCTGTTATCAACCGAAACAATTATATACCCTTTTTGAGCAAGGAGTTGAAACCATGCTTTATCATATCCGCCCCATGAATCAGTAACGGTCTGATAGCCAGGTCCGCCATATACATACATCAATACCGGGTATTTTTTATTTTCATCAAAATCCGCCGGCTTTATCATCCATGCATTTAATTCAATGTTATCCTTCGTCTTAAAAGAAAACAATTCCTTCTTCGAGAAGTTATAATCTTTAACAGTCTGAGCCAGTTCAGAATTATCTTCAAGAACCCTTATCAGTTTTCCGTCAGCATTGTTTACCGTAATATAAGGAGGAGTATTTACATCTGAAAACTCATTAATAAAATATTCACAATTAGTATTAAACTGAACATCGTTTGTGCCGGATTCAGCTGATATTTTAGTTTTTGCCGAGCCGTCAAATTTCACGGAGTAAAGAGATATGTCAACAGGCGATAATTCAGCAGAAGTATAATATATAAGTTGTTTTTCCTCATCAACTCCTTTAATTTCAAGCACATCCCACTTTCCTGAAGTAAGCTGACCCACCTGCTTCCCATCAAAATCATACATATATATATGGTTATACCCATCCTGTTCGCTCGTAATAATAAACCTTCTCTTGCCAAAAAAAACCAAACACACCCAACACACCCAACACACCCAACACACCCAACACAC
>CAZSJF010000468.1:332-1903 GCA_964606705.1 uncultured Bacteroidales bacterium | reverse complement strand
AATATCAAGTTTTTGACTTTCAAATGCTTTTCTGATAGCTTTTTTTGTTTTACGTACATTTGCAGGAGTATGAACAGATTGCCTGGTAACATAACACGTAC
The DNA here is from genome assembly GCA_964606705.1 of uncultured Bacteroidales bacterium. GTDB lineage: Bacteria > Bacteroidota > Bacteroidia > Bacteroidales > CAZSJF01 > CAZSJF01. Next base: position 1,802 of record CAZSJF010000468.1, on the reverse strand, counting down.
CTGGTAAGCTGGCTATAATATCAGTTATTTTTAAAGGATTACCCATCATTTTTAAATCTCTGCCATAAGGGCATGTTGAGGTTTTCATACCCGGAAGAGTTGTAGGAGCCATTTGTCCGCCTGTCATACCATAAATAGCATTGTTGATAAAGATAATAGTAAAATTTTCGCCCCTGTTAGCTGCATGAATGGTTTCGGCAGTTCCAATAGCAGCTAAATCTCCATCTCCCTGGTAAGTAAATAAAAACTTACTGGGCCATAATCTTTTAATTCCTGTGGCTAAAGCGGGAGCTCTGCCATGAGCTGCCTGCTGCATATCAATATCTAAATAGTTATAGGCAAGAACAGAACATCCTACAGGTGCAATACCTATTATATCGGATTGAATTCCCATCTCTTCAATAACTTCAGCAATAATACGATGTGTTGTACTATGACCGCAACCAGGACAATAGTGCATAATATTATCTGTAATAACACTGGTCCGTTTATATACTAAATTTTTCTTATTACGTATATTTTCTTTTTCTTTGATAATTTTTTCCATGGCTATCCTCCGATTAGTTTTTGTTCTAATGCATTAATAATTTCATCTGGAGATGGGATAATACCTCCAAAACGACCGAAATGCTCAACTTTTGTTTTTCCGTTTACAGCAAGCTTAATGTCTTCAATCATTTGACCAGCGTTCATTTCAACAGATAATATTCCTTTTAACTGTTTAGTCATCTCATCAATTACTTATGAAGGGAAAGGATATAGTGTGATTGGGCGAAGCAAACCGACCTTTATTCCTTTTGCTCTTGCAATTTGCAATGCTTTTTGACATAAGCGTGAGCTTATACCGAAGGCAACGAATAAATATTCAGCATCATCACATTCTATTTTTTCAAATCTAACTTCTGTTTCTTCTATTATTCTGTATTTTGCCTGAAGCCGTAAATTTAACTGCTCCTGCTCTTCTGATTGTAAATATAAAGATGTAATAATACTTCTTTTTCTATCAGAAGTTTTACCTGTTGTTGCCCAAGGATATTTTGTAATTATTTCATCTTCTGTAAGCCGTGGTACCTGTTCTTCCATCTCTACTTTTTCCATCATTTGCCCTATTGCACCGTCAGTTAAAATAAAGGCAGGCATTTTGTATTTGAAAGCCAGATTAAACCCTAGTTTAACAAAATCAGCCATTTCCTGAACAGAAGCAGTGGCAAGGGTTATCATTTTATAATCACCATGCCCACCACCTTTTGTTGCCTGGAAATAGTCTGCTTGTGATGGTTGAATAGTACCTAAGCCGGGACCTCCTCTTATTACATTAACTACCAAGCATGGAATTTCTGCTCCTGCTATATAAGACAAACCTTCCTGCATCAAGCTGATGCCCGGACTAGAAGACGTAGTAAATACTTTTTTCCCGCTTCCTGCAGCTCCATATATCATATTTATTGCAGCGACTTCACTTTCGGCTTG
>CAZSJF010000468.1:0-322 GCA_964606705.1 uncultured Bacteroidales bacterium | reverse complement strand
TTCTTTCATGAGGCTTTTGTACCATCAGATATTCCATCACTTCCGATTGAGGGGTAATAGGGTATCCGAAAAAAGCATCAGCTCCTGCACGGATAGCAGATTCAGCTATCGCCTCATTGCCTTTCATTAATTTTAATTCTTTCATTATTTTAAAATTTAAGTTCTATACTTCTACCTTTGCCCTGTAGACTGTTATTACTCCATCAGGACAGATAATTCCACAATTTGTACATCCTGTACAATCTTCATTAACAGTTATTGCATAATGATATCCTTTACTGTTAACTTCTTTGGACAAACCAAACCAAACACACCCAACACA
>CAZSJF010000467.1:0-1908 GCA_964606705.1 uncultured Bacteroidales bacterium | reverse complement strand
CTGCGAGCATCGCAGGAAGGGATAGTATTTGCATTTCATTACGGAATGGAAATAATGAAGCAGACAGGAATCAATCCATCTGTAATCAGGGCAGGCAATGCAAATATGTTTTTAAGCCCTGTCTTCAGAGATACTCTTGCAGGAATAACCGGCGCTACCATAGAATTATACAATACAGACGGTTCCATAGGTGCAGCACGCGGTGCAGGTGTCGGAGCTAAGGTATATGCTAATTTCAAAGATGCTTTTACCGGATTTCAGAAACTACAAACAATTACGCCAGACTCATCTAAAACACAGGCATACAAAGAAGCTTATAATAATTGGTTAGATGTCTTAAATAAATCATTATAAATTAAAAATTTTATACTTATGAACGTAACTATCGGCAACAAAGAATTTTTCCCTTCTGTAAAGAAGATCAGCTATGAAGGTAAAGAATCCAAGAATCCTCTGGCTTTCAGATTTTATGATGAAAACAAAGTAGTGGCAGGCAAAACCATGAAAGACCATTTCAGGTTTGCTGTGGCATACTGGCATACCCTGTGCGGAACAGGAGGAGATCCTTTCGGTTCGGGAACCAAAACTTTTCCGTGGAATGAAGGCAATGACGCTGTAACACGCGGAAAGAACAAGATGGATGCTGCCTTTGAGTTTATTTCAAAATTAGGTATCCCCTTCTATTGCTTTCATGATTTTGACCTAGTTGAAGAAGGCGGTTCTATTACAGAATCCGAAAAAAGGTTAAAGGAAATGGTTCAATATGCAAAAGAAAAGCAAAAAGCATCGGGAGTGAAACTGCTTTGGGGAACTGCCAATGTGTTTTCCAATCCCCGCTATATGAACGGAGCATCAACCAATCCTGATTTCAACGTTCTGTGCTTTGCCGCAACACAGGTAAAAAATGCACTGGATGCAACTATTGAACTCGGCGGTGAAAATTATGTTTTCTGGGGCGGACGCGAAGGATATATGACACTCCTGAATACCAACATGAAACGTGAACTCGAACACCTTGCAAAATTTCTGCACACTGCAAAAGATTATGCCAGAAAACAGGGATTCAAAGGCACTTTCCTTATTGAACCGAAACCGATGGAACCTACAAAACACCAGTACGACTTTGATTCTGCAACAGTGATAGGGTTTCTTAATAAATACGGGCTGGCAGGAGATTTCAAACTGAATATCGAAGTAAACCATGCAACACTTGCAGGACATACATTCCAGCATGAACTACAGGTAGCTGCTGATGCAGGTTTTATGGGAAGCATAGATGCCAACCGCGGTGATTATCAGAACGGATGGGATACAGACCAGTTCCCTCTCAATATATATGAACTCGTTGAATCAATGCTCGTAATACTTGAAGCAGGCGGATTCACCACAGGAGGTGTCAACTTTGATGCAAAGACAAGAAGAAACTCAACAGACCTTGAAGATCTGTTCATTGCCCACATAACAGGCATGGATGTTTTTGCCAAAGCACTTTTAATTGCAAATGACATACTCGAAAAATCCGATTACAGAAAATTAAGGAAAGAACGTTATGCATCTTTTGACAGCGGCAACGGCAAAGCTTTTGAAGAAGGAAAATTAAAACTGGAAGATCTGAGGGAAATTGCACTGAAAAACGGAGAGCCCAAGCAGATTAGCGGTAAACAGGAACTTTATGAAGCATTATTAAATATGTATGTTTAAAACAATTTAAAATAAAAGATTATGTCATTCACTGATACAACACCAAAAACAAATATTACTTCTAAAAAAGGAAGTTCCGGCTATATAATGGCATTAACTCTTGTCGCAACATTAGGGGGGCTGTTATTCGGATATCATACTGCGGGGGCCAACGGTGCTGAAAAACAGCCCCCCTAATGTTGCGACAAGAGTTAATGCCATTATATA
>CAZSJF010000466.1:0-1918 GCA_964606705.1 uncultured Bacteroidales bacterium | reverse complement strand
TGTGTTGGGTGTGTTTGGTTGGTGTTTGCGCAAGGACCTCTTTGGGAAAAAAAGGGATATCCTGTTGGTTCGGTAGGAATCGGGTATTACATACCACCATTCAATAACGGAATAGGCGCAGATGTATTTCAGGGTTATGAATGGCAATATTCTATGATAAAATTATACTTATATTCCGGAAATGTAAAATATTCCGATACGCTTGTATCTCATGATTCCATAGCTGTTCATGGATTTAATACAGGTCTTGGATTTCATATCCCTGTATTGAAAGCAGCCATCGGAAATAAATTAAAAGCAGGAATGATGCTCAACCCGTTTATTGATTTTGATATGGGATTAACAGGCATCAATCTCGGAAATAAGCTTGTTAAGTCTGAAAATTCAGCTAACTGGGCAACCTCGTATTCTCTCGGAGGAGGAATTGAATTTCACATTCCGATGTTCTCGTTTGCACTGAAATATAATTGCACCTATAACTGGTGCTTAAGCATGGTAGATAAAGAAGAAGTTAAAAATTATCCTATAGAGAGGAAGCTTGGGTATCTCGGCACTTCAGGATTTATGTTCTATCCGCAGATTTCTGTACATATTAACAGTTTGACAAATTTATTAAGCCCGCATTCCATTAAAATGGGAGAAGCATGGGATGACGGAGTGGACGTTTCTACATCCACGCATGATGAAGAGGACCTGATGGGAAACATCTGGAGGGTAACAACTACCAGTGTCAGCTACCATGAACCAGGGTGGGTTTCTATATATTCTAATATTCACAAAGCCTATATCGGGCTAAACGGTGGCATCAGCACACGAATGCCGAATCAGAATAAAGGAATGACTTTTATGCCCTATGGAGGAGTTTGTTTCCGCTGGGCATTTCTTTCACTTGATGGATTGTACAGTAAAGGTATAATGGCATTAAACGGACCTGATAACATGAATCTGAAAAATAATTACAAGGGAGAAATAAAAGAAATCAGGGCAGGTATTGATTTGATAAATCTGATGGCAGCATCAGGATATAAAAAACTTGAAAATAAAGAGTATGACAGAAATCCAGGTTTATATACATACTATGGCAGGTTTTATATAGGATACCGCATTGGCAATACCTCGCTGAAACCACAGATATCTGACAAATATCTGATACCTGCCACTGCAACATATCACGGAGAACCATATATACCTTCTGATTATAGCAACCGGCTGATACAAAATTTTTATGTATCTGTGGAATTTGGAACCATTGGTTTCTATTGTGATTTTTTAGGGAAAAAGAAATTCTCTTACACCGATGGTTATCAGTTCGGCTTCAGCTGGCACCTGCCTATACTGATGTGGAAATAATACAGATAATCTATCACTGATTTTCTTCGGGAGACAATATGTTTTGCTGAAAAACGAGCCTGCTATATTCTATAATATTGCTCATCGGTATTAATTTCTAATTGCATTAATTTCTAAATAAAACCCAAGTTCCAGTTACCAATCATTTTTAGGTCATTTAGTACCTTATAAATAATATTTTAATCCGCCTAGGCGGACAAAATATTTACAAAGTATGATTTACGAAGTACGATTAATACCAAGTTGCATTCATAGAGGAAATATCCGAATATGAATGCTTACTTGGAATTATGCCGATGCTGTTCATTATAATTTCAAAAACAAAGTACATTGAAATTATACCAATGAACGCAAATCGGTATTAAAGGTTGGTTTGCCTACCTTGGTATGTATTATAACTGCAAATAAACAGTTCCTGTTTTACTATTCTTTTCCCAGTCTACTTTGTATTTTGTAGGACAACCATCAGTTGTTTCTAAAAAAGGTTGGTTATTATCATCAAAACCGAAAGTACTAGTTGCTTTTTTATTGTCACTTGGTATCTGATAAATTTTTATGCCTGATGCAG
>CAZSJF010000465.1:0-1920 GCA_964606705.1 uncultured Bacteroidales bacterium | reverse complement strand
GTGTTGGGTGTGTTTGGGTGTTGTGTGGCATCAATTTCAGCATAGGAAAGCCCGTTTTCTATTTCTTTCCTGTCAACTGCAGGCTCAGCAACTTATCCAATGGAATGAAATAGAAAACGGGCTTTCCTATGCTGAAATTGATGCCCCGGAAAAATCTTTAACAAACGATTCAAAACTGTTTATCCTGAAAATCAATCCTGATAATTTCAGGTTTTACCTTCTATGTGCATCCGAACATGGCAAGACAAACAGGACAGCACCTGAATGGGCTGAAGAATTTGACATGAGTATCGTAGTAAATGCAGGCATGTATTCATTGAAAAACCACACAACAAACAAAGGTTTCATGAAAAATTACAGGCATATCAATAACAACAGATATAATACTGCTTATAACGGTATGATCGCAATGAACCCCGTTGACACCTCGGAAAAACACATGAAACTGTTTGACCTTAAGTGCGAAGACTGGCTGTCGTTTAAAAACAAATACCATTCATACAGCCAGGTACTGAGGATGATTGACTGCAACGGCAAAGGGCTGGCATGGGACAAAAATCCGGGACAGGCATGCAGTATGCTCGTTGTATCTACAGACAGTACAGGAAATATTTATTTCATTTTCTCCCGTTCTCCATACACACACAATACAATGATAAAATTCATTTCATCACTGCCGTTAAATATCCTTTCCACATTTTATCTTGAGGGAGGCCCTGAAACCAGCCTGTACATAAACTGCAACGGCGTTAAAATAGAAAAATCCGGAAGCTATGTTTCAAAAACCTTTGAAAACGATGACAACGACCATTTCTGGAAAATACCGAATGTGATTGGGATTAAAAGGAAGTAAAAGTTAAAATAGGACCTGGCCTATTAAAAGGATTGCAGAAGTTTGCCAATAATGCTATAGATGTTGACCAGTAATTCAGCAATTTCACATAAATATTATTTTCCCTGCAAGATAGCCTTGTATAAAATGAACTTTCCCTTCAATAATATTTAATGAATTATTTATCACATAAGAATTTTTAATTTTCTGGTGTTTATTAAATGTAAGCAGGTTTTTCAGAGAAACAGGTTTTTTATATGATGTATATTTTACTTCAACACTTGTTTTTTTTTTGGTGTATTAATTACAAAATCAACCTCACTGCCATCAATTGTTCTGTAATAATTTAATCGTAAAGATTTTTCCGAATGCTTTAGTATTTCCAGTAAAACACAATTTTCAAATATATGGCCATTATCTATTCTGAAATCAATATCCTGAAAAGAATTTAGTATTATATTACGCAGGCCGGTGTCTGTAAAATATACTTTTTTCATTTTACTGATTACTTTCCTCTCATTGGTTTCAAATGGTTCAAGAAGTTTGATTATATACATCTGTTCAAGAAGATGGAGATATTCTTCGGCTTTCTTGTATGTCAAACCGCTTATTCTTGATAATTCATTGATATTAACAAGTTGCCCTGTTTGAGCCGCCAGAGAACGTATCAGTTTATTATATCCTACAAAATCTTCATTATGCACATAACTTCTCACATCTTTCAGCAGATATGTCTTATAAATATCATCAAGCAGTTCTATTTTTTCTTTATGTTCATTTTCCAGAGTTACCCTTGGCATACCTCCAAATAAGAGGAATTCCTTAAATATTAACTGTATTTGCCTGTTTACAATTGTATCCACAGTATTTAAATCATACTCCAAATAATTTTCATGCAGTTCAGCATCTTTAAAAAGTAAATATTCTTCAAATGAAAGAGCATACACAGGAATTACACGTACACGCCCTGCTAAAGTTTCATCAACCTTTTGTAAAACATCAATACTGGAACTGCCGCTGCATATTATTTTTAACTTTTTGTACTTATCTGACAGCAGTTTTATCTGTGTTGATATCCCTTGTATATA
>CAZSJF010000464.1:0-1938 GCA_964606705.1 uncultured Bacteroidales bacterium | reverse complement strand
GCTATGCTTTCGGCCAACCGTCAATGCGTTCCATGCTGGCAGGCAGCAGGGGAGAGGTTGATTACTGCTATATTCCCATGCCTTTTGATGAAAGTGTAAAAATTGAACTGATTTATAATAAACGTGAGGATATTAAACAGCCTGAAATTGATATTAACTTTAAAGTCCTGTACTCTTATAAAAAAAGGATGAAAGATAAAGAAGGGAAGTTATATGCAAGTTGGAAAAGAGAAAATCTTGACAGTGGAAAACCTTATGTGATATTGAATACACAAGGTAGAGGACATTATATTGGTACTATACTTCAGGCACAGGGATTAAATCCTGGTATATCTTCATTTTTTGAGGGTGATGATTCTACAGTCATTGACGGTGAGATGAGATTGCATGGTACAGGCTCAGAGGATTATTTCAACGGAGGTTGGTATGCTTTGCCCGACAGATGGGACCAGACGTATAGCCTGCCTGTCCATGGCTGCCTGACTTATTCTATTCCACTTGCAAGAACGGGTGGTTACAGGTTTATGTTCAGCGATAAGTTCTCTTTTGAAAGAACTTTCCTGCATACCATTGAGCACGGGCCTGAAGATAATAAAGTGCCTGCTGATTACACCTCTGTTGCTTTTTATTATTGCGACACGCCTCCGCAAAGCATTATGGATGCCAATGCAGAATTGTGTGAAGTGTATTGTCCTGAAAAGATGGAATATTACAACCAGCTGCTTCCTGTTAAAGCATTGAGTAAATTTTCTGAATTGAAATTTGATAATTATATTGACGAAAAAGAGAATAAAAAATATGATATTTTCAGGCTTTCATCTGACAGAGAAGGGGTATATATGAAAGTACAGCTTGAAGTCCCTGAGTTTGATGTTAAATATAAACTTTATATAAGTTATCTTAAATGTCCTGTAGGTGCGAAATTTCAGGTCAGGCAAAGGCAAAAAACTTTATGTGATTTTATTGACACTTATTCCGCTGGTGAAGAAATGGAAGAAAAACAATATATAGGTGAGATGCTTGTCAGTAAGGAACAGAATACATTAACTTTTTATGTGAAATGTGAAGATGACAGGAAAGAATTTTGCCTGCATAGGATTTATCTGGAGAAATAAATGCCAACCTGTTTTATTGTATCTCTAAATAATCTCTTGAAGGCAGTTGAGGAAATTTGTTGTGCGGCTCTGCCTGGTACCAAAAAGCTACAGAAGAGATATCATCCTGTAAAGGCAGGAATTTATATCCTCCTTTATCTCCCCTGATCAATCCAAGTGCCTGAATGGTCACTCTCAGGTCTTTGTCAAACCTTATAGGGTCAGTAACATGCCAGCGGTATAAACCAAATCTCTGCTGTGATTTATAAACGCCATCAAGAGTACTTACATACGGCATGCCTGCATAAGGAGTTGTAAATTCCTTATATAATCCTTTCTGGGTTGCATCATCTTTCACAATAAAGCCGTAAGAACCGCAAAAATAGTCTTCTGTGCCTGTTCCGCAGATAGTCGGGAATTCTTTATCTCCGTCCATATAAAATTTTATTTCTCCTTCGCCCCACCAGCATGTGTTGTTGACACCCCATGCTATATATGTGCCCACATACTGCCCTTTCCCTTTAATTCCGTCGACAATAGTATATACATCTTTATATGGCAGAGGATTCACACGTCGGAACTGTGCATGGAAATATCCTGCATGACATCTTCAAAACCTATATTCTGAATAGTGATTCTTGCCCTCTTTTTGAAAGGCATAGTCCAGTAGCAGTTAAAAGCCAAACCTGGATTGACACATACTGTTAATGAAGAAATCTGCCGGAATTCACCCCATCCTGAAGCAAAAAAATCTCCTAAAGGTACTTCAACAGAAGGCTCTTTTTCATCATCCCAATACATTCTTATAATAAGCATTCGCCAGTCGCATTTTGTTTTGCGGAGG
>CAZSJF010000463.1:0-1953 GCA_964606705.1 uncultured Bacteroidales bacterium | reverse complement strand
ATGGTATTCAAAGTCATCTTAGATGAAAATCTGCCTTTTGTCCTCTCTGCAACCGGAGCAAATTTCTGGACAGTAACAAATGTTTTATATGATTTCTGTATGTCAAATTGTTCAATATTCATATTCAAGCTGACTTTAGGCTTTTCCTTATCCTGTGTATTATAATTTCCGATGACTGTCAACTTACCATCCAGCATATTCATCTTAAGTTCTTCCAGAATTGCCTGTTTATCCCTGATAGTTATCCTGCCTTTAACAGCAGTCATTTCCATGTTGTCATAAATCAGTTTTTCTACAGATGATGTCATTGAAAAGTCAATATTGGCAGGAATCTCAATTACAGACGATGCTCCGCTCTCATTACCGGATGAAGGAGCAGCAGTCTTATTGTCAGCTGTAGTGTTACCGGCAGGCTGAGAAGGCTGCATAAATTAGTTGAGGTCCAATAGTTTTGAATTTGTCTCAAAGCGGCCTGTAAGAACGGAATTTCTGAAAATATATGACAATATATTATCAATCCTGCCTTTGGCAGAAAAATCGCTTTTACCGAATTTAGACTCAAAAGAAACCAGATCAACATACTGCGGGGAGAAATTCATATTCAGGTTATTTACTGACACTCCCTTCGGAAAATCTTTGCTTTTGTAATTCATCCCTTTAACTATAATGTTCCCGAACGCTTTGAATTCTTCGTATTTTTTGTTTTCAATGGAAGACATTTTTCCCTTAAATGCAATGTCTGTCTCAAGCATTCCTTCAATTGACTCTTCCTTTTCAAGAGGATAAGCGTTTTTAATCTCAGCAAGGTTCAATTTACCTTTAATACGGACATCCATATCAGGATCTGAAACAGGAGTTTTGACGTTCAGTTTTATGTCAACAGGGTTGTCTGATATTTCAAAATGGAGATTATTTACAGCTATTTCCGTGTTGTCAGGATTATTTCCCGTATTTGTTATTTTTGCGTCTATAGTAATATTGTCAAATGATTTAGGCAACGAATGGTATCTGAACATGGCATCCTTTACTAACATGTTTATTGCAAAAGACGGGATAACACTGTCGTTATAAAGGCCTTTAACAAAACCGTCAAGTTTCATCCAACCTTTTGTGTCAATATCACTAAACCCTTTAGTATAAATTGCAGGAACAAGCGAAAGAAAATATTTAAAATAAGATTTCCCTGCATCGAAAGTCAGATCCATATCATAACCATTGTCAGGCATGGAAAAACTGCCGTTAACCTGAAACGACAGTTCATTAAGAGATGTATTGTTGTTCTTAAAAGTAAATTTATACTTGTTCAGATCAGCATCAATGTCTGAAGCCATGTGGACATTTACTTTATTGAAATACTTTACATTATCATATGTCAGATCAAAAAATTCCACAGATGTTATTGTTTTCAATGTCGTAAAATCAGAAGTAAAATCACCTTTCAGGATATTGTCCAGATTATTCATCAAGATATTTATACCAATATCCGCATCATCATAAATAACATATGCACCTATAATCGTAAGTTTTTCCAAAGTCATCCTGAACGGGGTTGAAGGTTCGGTTCCTTCGGTTTGTTCCGTACTTTCTTTAACAATATCCCAGTTGGCTTTCCCACCTTTCAATGTTTTAAGAAGCAGCCTGGGATTTTTTATTTTTATTGTTTTGATTTCGTAACATTTCCCTTTAAAGACACTAATCATGTTGATTGAAACTTCCAATGCAGGAATGTTTGCCAGCGTGTCTTTTTCAAACTCCTTTATCCCGACTATCGTGAGGCCGGTAAGTTTTAAAGTAAAATCCGGAAAACTTGAAAACAACGATAAACCGTAGTCTTTAAATTCCACTTTTGCATTTACATTATTATTTATTTCCTGCTTCACCTTTGCTATAATCTGTTTTTTGAATGCAAAAGGCAGTATTATCATTAACACAATCAATGATATTATCACAATT
>CAZSJF010000462.1:0-1967 GCA_964606705.1 uncultured Bacteroidales bacterium | reverse complement strand
GGGTGTAATTAAAACTGTTGGGTGAGATATGCATCAGGCATGTCAAGGTAGAAAAGTATAAACAATTATGTTAAAAATAGCAACATATTGTAATCATTAAATAAATAATTCTAGACTTTTTGATTTAACTAGTGTATAGGTTGGTTTAGGTAAACAAATTAACATGTTATAAAGGAGAACCCGACCTATGACCGACCATCCAAAAGACAGCATAGAGAACAGACTGAACAAACATCCTCATCTCAAAAACAGAATTGAACAAATATTGAAAATTGTAGAAAACACTGTAGGAGATTTAAAAAAAGCCGACGAAGCTGAAAAAAGAGTGATTGAAGAATTACGGAAGCTGGGAAATGAAGTGTTGCACGATTGGGCTTCCGGCAGGGAAAAGCAAGAGGCTGAAGCCGTAAATAAAAGAGGGTTGGCAAAGAATGGTAAAAAAAAATAACTTGGCATACCAGTTATGGAGAAATATCTGTTATTGAGGGAACCTTTTTAAATAAAGGGAAGTTGTACAGACCTTTTTCATATACTGCAGAAGTAACAAGCCGTTGTTATTCACTTCCTTTACAGCGTATTATCACAGATTTTGGAGCGGATGTTTCTTTTCAAAACATATCAAAAAAAATAATGGAGCATTATGGTATAAGCGTTTCTGTCAGTTCAGCACAAAAGGTCACGGAGAAACATGCTGAATCCGTAAAGGGTATGGAATGTCTGCAAAGAGATATTCCTGATGAAGCCGGGGTAAAATGTTTGATATGTGAAACTGATGGAACAATGATTCCAATAGTAGATACCGATAATAAAAACGGGAAGATTTCAGACAGACGAAAGGTCCGTAGTGTTCGATGGAAGGAAGCGCGTTTAGCTCTTGCCCGGCAGAAAGACAAAGTTGATCCGGTTTTTGGTGGAACTCTTGGTTTAGCTGATACGGCTGGGGATCATTTATTTGATTGTGCTGTCAAAACCGGATTTGGGGAAAAAACAAAGGTACATTGTGTAGGTGACGGAGCCTCGTGGATTGCAGAACAGGTAGGAAGAGTATTTTGCGGTCAAGGGAATTTTTTAATCGATTTTTATCACTTATGTGATTACCTGGCAGCTGCTTCAAAAAGATGTTTTCCGGAAAATCCTGGAAGTTGGCTGAATCAACAAAAAAAGAGAATGAAAGAAGGAGATGTTAACGAAGTCTTAAAGTCTTTGTCATTGCATGAAGAACCTGAATCAGTACAAGATAAGGATGCGCCGGTTCGATGCTGTTTGCGTTATATCAACAATCGTCCGGGACAATTTAAATATAGAGAGGCGTTAGCAGATAATTTACCGATTGGGTCCGGCGAGATAGAAAGTGCGCATCGTTACGTGATACAAAATCGTTTGAAATTACCCGGAGCATGGTGGAAAGAAAATAATGCTGAAAATATACTTGCATTAAGAATAATTCGAGAGAACAACGAATGGGATAAATACTGGGAAAGCAGCAAAGCTGCATAAAATATTCCCCAACAGTTTTAATTACACCCCTTTGATCAGATGAAACCTGATTGGCCTGCAAATAAGGAATTTCTTCTTGCCCAACTTATTAAACTGACCGAACAGTTTATCGAATCCGACAAGATCCGGATAATCCCAACCCTTTTTACACAGGATAATATCAAACGGCGAATTATTTTGACGCTTAATATGAATAAGGTGGTTCAACATATATGGGAAGTAATACGTTTTGAAAATTCAAAATCAGTGGAGCCGGTATTTGACAGAGATTATCCGATACGATCCACAGGTGACATGAAAACATGGTTTACAGGCAGGCCATGTGAAGTCACAAAAAAATTTCATATTAACGTGTGTGTTTTCGACGGTACATGGGAAGCAAGCGAAGCATTTGAACTGGACGCTTGGATTGCGGTCCAGTTCAAATGCTTCGCTTGCTTCTCAAAAACCCACCAAACACACCCAACACA
>CAZSJF010000461.1:0-1972 GCA_964606705.1 uncultured Bacteroidales bacterium | reverse complement strand
GTGTTGGGTGTGTTTGGTTTTGGTTGTACTGCCTTTGAACGGAGTAATAATAATCTGAAATGAGCACCATTCTCTTTTAAAAGCATAAACTGTAAGTTCTTTTGACGGCTGCGGCAGATTGCTGTTGTCTTTAATGAGTTTAAAAATCGAATGAACAGGAGTGATCCCGAAGTACGGGTCTTTGTCCGCCTGATGGAGTAATATATAATTTCTTCTGAAATTGGCAGTCCATTTGGATTCAATAATGTTCTGCGTTTCTTTACTGAATAAGGAGAAAACCTTTTTTAATGTTTTATGATATATATAGGTGATGAATTCATTCCATTTTTTTATATGCATTCTGTTAAAATAAAGTGCCTCTTTATTTCTGGAAAGCGGTGGTTTTAACCCGTTCTCATTGCTTACAGCTCGTACTATATTTTCTGTCTTGTATCTGTAAATGACAGCATATTCGTTTTTGTTATTCATATTGCTTAACAGAAGCACAATGACAAATAGGAGCACTGAGAATATAATGCTTAAAAAAACAAATCTTTTATATTTCCTGATATCAGAATCCATAATATATAAATCCTTTTCCGCTGAAAAACAGCATTGATAAAACAGCGGCGATTATTGTGATGATTATATGTTTCATGTCCGGTTTAAAACTCTTTAACATGTGCTCCGTGCTTTTCAGGTAAAATACCGATACAAAGCATAACGCTATCATGATTATTGTTATATAGCTTGCGTTAATACCCCAGAGTATGTAATGTTCATTGTAGTATTCAATAATATTGGGCAGGTTGATCATTCCGGCTATGACTTTTTTTGCATCCGCCAGGGTTTCTGCCCTGAAGAATATCCATGATATGTTGATGAAGTTGAATGTGATAAGCCATGATATCCACTTCGGCAGCCTGATATGGAGTTTGTTCCATAGCAGAAATACAGATATTCCTGTAAAATGAAAAAGCGACCATGTTATAAAAGTCAGGTTAAAACCATGCCATGCACCTGCAATGATAAGTGTGATAAATAAACTGATAACTATTTTGAAATTATTATCACTGTTATTTGTTAAAGGACGATAGATGTAATTTTTAAAGAATCCTGTAAGTGTTATATGCCATCTTTCCCAGAAATCAATGATATTGCAGGCTTTGTAAGGCAAATCAAAGTTGAAAGGAAGCCTGATGTTAAACAGCAGTGCAGCGCCCACAGCCATGTCAGCATATCCGCTTATGTCAAACAGTATCTGAAAAGTGTATGAGAGGGATGTGACCCATGCCTGTGCGATATTCAGGGAGTAGGTGGTGTAGTCAAATCCCATGTTTGCCCATATTGCAAAGGTGTCGGCAATGACAACCTTCTTAAAAAGCCCTATGCAGAATATGAATATTCCGGATGCAATATTTTTGTAGCTGGCAGATAAATTTTCAGTATCAGAGAACTGCGGTGTTATTTCGGAATACCTGGTTAACGGCCCTGCAATGAGCTTCGGGAAAAAAGTGATGATCAGAAGATATTTTAAAGGATTGTTTTCTTTTACTTCATCTCTGTAACAGTCGGTAAGGTAAATTATCTGCTGGAATGTCAGGAAACTTATTGTAAGGAAAATATATTTCGTGACATGGTAATCCGCTGCAAAAAGAAAATTATAAAGATCCGAAAGTTCCTTATGGAATTTAATGAACAGGATAAACAGTATGTTAACAGCAATACTTAAGGAAAACATCAGTGTCCTGGCTGTATTTCTGCCGGTTTTCTGTATTGCATATCCTGCGAAATAATTAAAAACAACAGAACCTGAGATCAGAATAAAGCTTGTTATATTGCCAAACGAATAGAATAGGAGGGAAGCTGTTATCAGGAATAACTGCATGAAAATTTTATTTCTGAAGTTGTTCAGTAAAAAGTAAATAAGGAAGCATAGTGGCAGAAAAACAAGTATGAATATGTATGAGTTAAAGAGCATATTTTAAATATT
>CAZSJF010000460.1:0-2006 GCA_964606705.1 uncultured Bacteroidales bacterium | reverse complement strand
TGTGTTGGGTGTGTTTGGTTTTGGGTTGCCGAATCCCAGCTAAGGCGTTCAACTTCCTTCTTCCCCCTGTACTTGAATATTCTCGATAAAGCTTCATAACTAAGCAGGCCGTACATGGCATCTGCAAGGGCGTTAATATCCCAGAAATCTACTTTAATAGCATGGTTCAATATTTCAGAAACGCCTGACTGCTTTGAAATGATAACAGGCACATTAGACTGCAGTGCTTCCAGGGGCGATATTCCGAAAGGCTCAGATACCGAAGGCATAACATATACATCAGACATATCAAGCAGTTTTTTCACATCGTTTCCTCTGAGAAATCCTGTAAAATGGAACCTTGTTGACATACCCAGTTGCGCTACCCTTTTGATCATACGGTTGAGCATATCACCGCTCCCTGCCATCACAAACCTTACATTATCGTTTTTTTTCAGCACTTTATATGCCGCTTCTACAAAATAATCGGGGCCCTTCTGAAATGTAACACGGCCGAGGAATGTAACTATCTTTTCCTTAACTGTTTTCTGTGCAGGTGCTTCCTCAACTTCTTCCTCGTAATGCTCAACGCCGTTATGAATGGTGATAACTTTATCAGGATTGATACCATAACGTTCTATCACAATATTCCTTGTAAGGTGACTGACAGTAACCACTCTGTCTGCCATTTCCATACCATAGCGTTCAATGTCATATACCTGCTGGTTTACATGCTCCCCGCTCCTGTCAAATTCCGTGGCATGCATGTGCACAACAAGAGGTTTTCCCGATACCTGTTTTGCAGCAACATCTGCCATTTCCATACCATAGCGTTCAATGTCATATACCTGCAGGTGTTGCTGCAAAACAGGTATCGGGAAAAGTAAGCCAGTCGTGTGCATGAATAACATCAAATTCATTTTCCAGTGCTAACAAAGAAGCTACTATTGAATACTTATACACTTCATGGAACAGGTTATATCCATACCCTCCTGAAAAAGCAAATTTCAAAGAATGTATATCTTCCTGTGTAAATATTCTATTGAGTTTTTTAATCTTAAAAAGTTCTTTGTATTTTTCAAAAGGCATGTACATTTCCTCATACATCTCAGGGGACATATATGGAACAATACCGGATCTAGCTTCGATGAATTTAACATTTTTCCAGAACTCTTCAATTTTTGTCACACCGACTTTCGACACTTTACTTCTCAGCAGGACATTTCCCGCATCAACAATGTTAATGGCTTTATCCTCATCACCATAAACCCTTGGTATGACAAAGTTCACTTTCACATCCTTTTTTGCAAGTGCTTTAGTGAGTCCATAGCAGGCAGTCCCAAGCCCTCCGCTTATATGAGGAGGAAATTCCCATCCAAACATTAGTACTTTCATATGCTCTTTACTGCCTTATACTTTTTAATAAGATATTTTATACGTAAAATTTCAGAAACGCTCCATGCCTGTGATATTGTGCCTTTAGCTCTGTGGGGTGAATTACCGTCGTAGATTTCGGAAATCGTTCCAATACCGTGAACAAACATATCATCTTCGAATGATTTCAATATATCCTGAACAAAAGGAATTCCCGATGATTTATAAATCCTGAGATAACCTTCGGCAAAATGCCCTAATAACCATGGCCATACTGTTCCCTGATGATATGAAAGGTCTCTTTCAGGCTGAGTGCCTTTATAAACTTCTTTATATGAAGGGTCTCCCTGTGACAATGTACGTAATCCCTTGGGAGTAAGCAGTTCATTTTTCACAACTTCAAGAATGCTTTTTCTCAGATTCTCATCAACAGGCGAATAATGCAAAGATGTTGCAAAAACCTGATTCGGCCTTACAGACCAGTCTTTATAATCATAACCAGCATAATCTGCAAGATAATTTTTATCAGGTGCAGTAAACATCTTTTTAAAAGAATCCGCAATTATGTCAGGATAAGATCCCCATTCTTTAATAAAATCATTATCTTTTTGTTTTTCGGCTATTTAACAACAAAACCAAACACACCCAACACA
>CAZSJF010000459.1:0-2014 GCA_964606705.1 uncultured Bacteroidales bacterium | reverse complement strand
CAGAACACAGGCATCATGCCTTCCTTTTATTTCCAGTTCAGTTTGATTTCCTTTTACATCAACTGTTTTTTGTTTCTTTGCTATTGAAGATACAGGTTTAAAAGCTATTCTGAAGTAAATGTCCTCACCGTTGGAAATGCCGCCCTGTATTCCTCCTGAGTTATTGGTGAGAGTTGTAATTTTGTTATCCTTTTTAATAAAAAGGTCGTTCAATTCAGAGCCTTTAAGGTTAACTTTTTCAAACCCCGAGCCGTAATCAAACCCTTTTGCCGCATTGATGCTCAGCATTGCCTTTCCCATATCAGCATGCAGTTTGTCAAAAACAGGCTCTCCCAGCCCTGCCGGAACATTTGAAATAACACAGGATATAATTCCTCCTATGCTGTCGCCTTCCTTTTTAACGGATTTTGCAAGTTTTGTCATTTTGTCCGCAGTATCATCATCCGGGCATCTCATGCTGTTATCGTATATTTTTGAAAGGTCAAGGTTTTTATAATCCTTATCAAGCCTGACATTCCCTAACTGGCTTACATACGCATTTACGGATATGTTATATTTTCCCAGTATAAGTTTTGCAACCGCACCTGCTACAACCCTTGAAACGGTTTCTCTTGCCGAAGCTCTCCCTCCTCCCCTGAAGTCATAAATCCCGTATTTCTGCATATATGTGAAATCGGCATGTGAAGGCCTCAGGATGTTCTTCAGGTTTTTATAATCGTCAGGATTTTGACCGTGGTTTCTTATAATGAATGCCAGAGGAGTTCCGGTAGTCCTGCCCTCAAAAATTCCCGACAAAAATTCAACCTCATCAGCTTCTATATGTGCTGTTGAAATATCCGACTGAGATTTCCTTTTATCAAGGTCTGCCTGTATGAACTTCAGGTCTATCTGAATATCAGGAGGGCAGCCGTCAATAATTCCTCCAACAGCTTCACCATGCGATTCACCAAAGGTAGTTACGCTGAATAGTTTTCCAAATGTATTACCAGACATGTTAATATATTACAATTTTCCTGTTGATAATTCCTTCTTCTGAAGAAAGCTGTATATAATATACACCTTTTGAATAGTTTTTTAAGTCAATGTATTTATAATAATGATTATTATTCTCTTCCATTTTTTCAGAATAAACAATATTTCCGACAATATCAGTAAACTGAAGTGTGATCCCTGTATTTATTTTTTCCGTACTGAATTTTATGTTCAGTATTCCATTTGCAGGATTCGGGTATATCATGAGATTTTCAATGCCGGCTGATTCTTCAATTTCTGTTAAGGTAGAATAACTTGCTGTCCATCCGGATGATGACTTTTCTGCATCAGAAACAAAAATCACTATCATTTCACCGCTTAATGAGGCAGCATCATAAGGGACGTCTTGTCCGGTAAATTTAGCAAGCGAAATTCCTGTTTCATTATCATATATCTCTACAAAATCTTCATCCTCCAGATTAAAATAATCAAAATGCAGTATTATAGTTTTAGCCTCAGGTGGTTTTATAATCCATTTACATACAGTACTGTTATTGTAATTGTTTTCACCACTGCCATCACTGAAAGTTCCTGTCAGGTCGGTAAATGTAGTTATACCTGTACAATAAACAGGATAAGTGGAATAATATCTGGAGGACCAGCCTGGATAAGTGTTGACCCCGTCAGAATGAAAAGCAACAAGCATCCTGTCTCCCGTTGAAGAAACTAAAGTATTTATACTGTCTCCTGAAATAGTATCTAATACAGGAGCAGAAGTATTATCACCGTCATAAACCACAACATAATCTTTCCCTTGTTCCGTTTCAAAAGCATCAAAGTATAAAATTATATTTTCAACGGTTTCGGAAGGAGCTATCAGCCAGTTGCAGTCGGCATTACTCAGATAGTCTGAAGGCCCGCTGCCGTCTTCAAAAATACCTACAGTACCTGTTAATACTTCATCCCCTGAACAATAATAAGGATAACCGCTTTCAGGATATATATTAATAATGGCACCCAACCCCCAAACACACCCAACACA
>CAZSJF010000458.1:1302-2016 GCA_964606705.1 uncultured Bacteroidales bacterium | reverse complement strand
ATTCAGAAAAACAAAGACCTTATCAAATCATTCTTTCAGCATCCTGATGTCGCATATATTTCGCTAAAATGAGTAATAGTTTATAAGTAAGGTTTTACTGTTTCAATAAGCTCAGGTAAATCCATTCCAATTTCTTTCAAATGCTCAATAGTAGGAACTCCGTTGGGTGTCCAGCCTCTTCTTTTGTAAACTGCATCAAGAAGCTGTTCATATCTATTTTCTCTGTATTTTCTTGTAATGGCAACTTTTTCTTCGATGGTTTTACCAGCAGGGTCTATACCAATAAGTTCTTTCATCTGCTTATCGTATCTTTCCTGTCTTGATTCATATTCTTCAACAGTAACAGGTCCGCAAGCACGGTATGGCTGTGCATCATATTTGCGAAGTCCATATCCTCTGCGAATATTAAAGATTCTCTGGAAATTATATACCCTTTCACTTTGCTTTATTAATTCAAATTTATCAATATTATTACCTGTTACAGCGTTATAGATAGTTATATAATTATCTACATGTTCCGGAACTTTTGCAGGTTCAGCAGTTTGTTTATTATTTGCGGGTTCTACATCATTCCAAGGAAGTTTACATAATCCCATTAGTCCAAACCATGTTCTGAACATAGGGAAATAATGCAGTGCTTCTGCTTTATCTTCAAATGTAGGAATTTGATTGTTAACCATATCCGTAAAACCAAACCCAAACACACCCAACACA
>CAZSJF010000458.1:615-1292 GCA_964606705.1 uncultured Bacteroidales bacterium | reverse complement strand
AGTAGGAATATGATTATTTACCATATCCATAAATATCAGCCATGCTTCATCGTGCTGGGGACCTTTGTTAGTCATAGCATATCCACCTTGTTGGGCAAGAGATTCTTTAGAGATGTATTGTGAATATTCAAGTCCTTTGTTTTCCATACCTATATCCTGTAAAAACTGCTTATTACCCCAACCATTCTTTGCAAATAACTCTTTCATTTTGCGAACACCTAATCCTGCAATTTTGCCAAACCCGTCCCCTCGTGCCATCTGGTGAAGCATTTCCATCATCGCTTCCCAGTTTCCAAAATTGAGTTCCAGACCGTTTGTTCTTTCTTTGTTAAGAATACCATTTTCATAACACTCCATGATAAATGCTGTAAGAGTGCCATAAGTAATAGTGCATATCCCATAAGTATCGCAATAAAAATTACATTCTATAACATGGTCAGCTTCAAAAACACCTACACATGAGCCAAGACTGGAGGCTGTTTCATATTCAGGACCATCAACAGTAACTTTTGTACCTTTATAAGGACCTGTTTTTAATTCGAAATGGTCAACAGCTTTAGCGCAAGCCATAGTACAACCAATCCAGCAACCATCAGGTAAACCTTGAGTAAACTTAGATTTCCATATTTCAGAATGAAGCCCTGCTGACTTTTTATGACTGCCAAATTTAAAATTAT
>CAZSJF010000458.1:219-605 GCA_964606705.1 uncultured Bacteroidales bacterium | reverse complement strand
GGCAGTAAATCATAATCATTCATGACCTCAACAAGATGAGCAGTACCTTTGGTTCTCATTTCACACTGCTTGTCGTCAAGTTCACGTATTTCTTTATTAAAACGCTTTCCTCTTTCTGCAATAGCTTCAAGGTTAACTACCCTATTCAGATTTCCTTTAACTCCGGTAAATTTACAAACCAATGCTTTAATTTTTTTATCTCTCAAAACCGTACCGATACCTCCACGACCAGCTTGTTTCAAGCGGCAAACTTTACGGCGAGGGTCCCAGAAACTAAAATTAAGCATACCAATAAGGCTATTTTGAGCAGCAAGTCCTGCTGAAACAACAGCTACACTCATTTTATCTTTTCCATCATGAACCTACACACCAAACACACCCAACAC
>CAZSJF010000458.1:0-209 GCA_964606705.1 uncultured Bacteroidales bacterium | reverse complement strand
TTTTCATCATGTGCATACATTTCTGTCAATTCTTCAGCCAATATATGACTGTCAATAGATTCTGCAGGAGCTTCTTCAATTATAATACGTCCATTTATTCCGTCAATCAGAATAATTACATCGTTCTTGGCTTTACCTTGCAGTTCTAATGCATCAAATCCTGAAAATTTCATGTAAGGACCAAAAACCCACCAAACACACCCAACACA
>CAZSJF010000457.1:0-2016 GCA_964606705.1 uncultured Bacteroidales bacterium | reverse complement strand
ATTACATCTTGTTCATCATCTCCGTGGCCTCATCCTTATACTTTCCACCTTCATTTATTATTTCCGTCAGGACCGCTTTAGCCTTTTCTTTTTCTCCTTTAGACAGTAATGATTTTGCTTTGTTAAATTTTGCTGATTCGTAATACTTCCCGCCGCTGACATTTAAAACTTTATTGAAATTCGTAACCGATTTACTGTATTTACCCAACTCCATATAGCAGCGAGCGGAATAATATAATGCAGAGTAATCTTCCGGTGACTGTTTGAGAACACTTTCAAACTTACTCAATGCATCCTTGTATTTGCCGTTATTATATTCAGACATTGCATCATCAAGAGAAACATCCTTACCAGCTTTTTCTCCACTTGGAGCTACTCCATCGGCATATCCGGCAGCAGCATCTTTATCTTTCTCTTTTTTCTCGTTTTTAGAAACTTCATCCTTGTACTCTACAGAGTTTCCTGCTACATCTGATTTGGGAATTTCCGCAGTAGCCAAAACCTCATTCTGTTCCTTATTTAAGTCTTTGCCCGATTGATCTACTGTTTTTTCTTCAAGCGTTTTCATATCCATCATGATGGCAGGAGCATTCTTATTTTCATCCTTAGGCCCTTCAACAACATCAGCAAGTACCATATTTTGTAATATTGTAATTCCTGTTCCCTCTGCAGATTCACCAGCCACTGCAGGATTAAACATATCACCACTAACCACAGGAGGAGTAAATTGAATTATTTTTGTTTCTGTTATTGTTCCTGCTGTTTCTTTCCTGTTATCAAGGGCAATGTTTTTCTGAACATTTTGCACTATAATATTTTTATCCTGTCCGGAAAAGTAATTGTTCAAAAGGGAATACAACCCGAGCAGCAATATCACAGAAGCTGCTGCCGCAATCTTTTCCCAGTTGTTCAGTCCGATCATAATCCCTCTTCCCTTTCTGTCTTCACTAATCCTCTTATTTATTTCTTCCTCCAGTTCTTCTTTAATAGAAGAGGCATAGTGTAATTCCTTAACGGCAGACAGCCCTTCAACATAATCCGAACACATCCCGCAATCCAGCAGGTGCCTTTCAACATAATTTTGTTCCTGAGGAGTAAGTGATCCTTCCGAATACTTATTCAGAAACTCTTCCCCGGGGCAATCTGTATGAGAAAATATTTTTTCAGATCTGTTTTCCATACTGTTTTTGCATATAAATTTTTAAATTACGTTTTCCGTTCTGTATGTAACTTTTTATATTACTCATTGAATAACCTGTAATTTCAGATATCTGTGCATAACACTTGTCCTTCATAAAAAACAGGATGATACATTCTTTCTGCTCCTCATCCAGCTCGTTTATTGCCGATTCCAGCAATTTCAGCTTATTTTCCTTATCCTCTTCGGTATTAAGATGAAAAACATCATAATTTTCCACAAAAGAAATATCATTATTTTTTACTTCATCGTCATACCTGACATAATTCTTGCTGTTTCTTAACTGTTCTATGCAGTAATTTTTAGTAACGGTATGGAGCCAGGGCTTAAAATTATCTATCTCGTGCTTTCTCAGGTCAATGAGGAGTTTTTCAAATATGTTCATCGCGGCATCCTTGCTCCTTTCGTCATCCCGAAAATACTTCATGCATACGCAGAATACAAAATAAGCATAACGCTGATACAGCTCTCCGATAAAAATACTGTTACCGCTTACTTTATACCTGGAAATAAGCTTTATATCTGTAAGCTGTTTTATGTTTATATCAATTAACATGTAGATATAAAAAAAGCAAATTTAATAAATTCAGATTTTGACCTTACGGACAGCATCGATAACCGTACCATCCACCCATTTAACTATAGCAACCACTTCATCAGTCAGCTGGGGTTTTGCAGGCACACCGCATATCTTTTCCGCTTCCGCTTTAAGTTCCTGTATGGTTTTTACCGGTAAGGAAGTATTTTTCATCTTTTCAATAAGGTCTTTTCTCAGCGGGTTTATTGCAATACCACGTTCTGTAACAATGACATCAATA
>CAZSJF010000456.1:0-2025 GCA_964606705.1 uncultured Bacteroidales bacterium | reverse complement strand
TGTGTTGGGTGTGTTTGGTGGTTTTGTGTTATAAGTCTTTGGTTTTACCATATCCGTCTGTCGTGTTTTGGTTCATAAATTTTTAGCACATATAACCATAGTCCTTATCACTAAGCAAACTGCTATAAACCATTGACCAAAAACCAAAACATTTTCCTGTTCATTTTAGCTATATCAAATATATTTTAATTTTGCATAATGTGAGTTATTAATATATAACAGATATTTAAGAAAAATATATCCGGTTTCTTTCAGCTTTCCAGAATATTCGTCAAGTTAACAAAATCCTTAACATTGAGGTTTTCTGCCCGTTTATTCAGGATGCTTCTGTCTATAAGGTGAATTTTATTTTCAGGTATACTCAGCGAATTACTTATCATCTTACGCCGCTGGTTGAAAGCTTTTTTTACTGTTGCAAAAAATAATTTTTCATCACATCCAAGTGCAGCGGTGCTGTTACGTGTTAATTTTATTACCGCAGATTCCACTTTAGGGGGTGGGACAAAGACGGAAGGGCTCACTGTAAGAAGGTATTCAGCATCATAATAAGCCTGAACCAGCACGCTTAAAATCCCGTAGTTTTTGCTGTCAGGCGGTGAGGTGATGCGCTGAGCCACTTCTTTCTGAAACATCCCTACAACTTCAGGAACCAGCTGCCTGTTCTCAAGCACTGCAAATAATATCTGGCTTGATATGTTATATGGAAAGTTCCCGACGATAGCCACAGGCTCTTTAAAAAAATCCTTAATACTGAATTTCAGAAAATCCGCTTCTATTATATTGTTTTGCATTTCAGGATAACTGTTTCTTAGAAATTCTGCTGATTCCCTGTCTATCTCAATGGCATAGAAGTTTATATTTTTCTTTTCCAAAAGGTATTTTGTAAGCACTCCTGTTCCGGGGCCTATCTCAAGTACTGCAGAATATTTATCTGAAAAAGACAGGCTGTTTACCACTTTCACAGCAATGTTTTCATCTTTCAGAAAATGCTGCCCAAGTCTTTTTTTTGCTCTTATGTATTTCATAAAAAAATAAACAATTTAACGGAATTAATCTTTGACACAACGAACAGAAAACCCACTGAGCTTGTCCCATTGGTTTCTCTGTGCAAAAGGGAATTTGCCAATGTACCGACACCAGGCATTGGATGTGTTGTACTCAGTAGAACACCACCAAATAACTTCATCTCCAATACCTATAAAATTTCCATAGATGTCACGGCGACCACCCGGGAGGGCTGAAAATCCACTTTCGTTGGTGCCATTGCTTTTTTTATCCCATCCGCTATTGGCCATCATTTTTGTAGTAAAATCGTCATATTCAAAGTGGGACAATATTGTGCTGGTTTTAATCTCTTCCTTTATATAATCGGTCAGTATTGTCCATTCAGCATCGGTAGGTACATGCCAGCCTTTAGGGGCAAGTCCTCTTGCATCATTTACTGCATACCAGTTATAAAGTTTACCGTATATTTTTCCATTTTTCGGGTCATTGTTATAATAACACCAGGCAGGTTTGCCTTGTTTGCCAGCTTCCATCCAATCCGCTTCCGTCTTTGCCTCTGGTATTGCATCGCCATTCCTAAACGTGCTTACATCAAGGTTTTTTGCAGACCAGGTTTGTGTGCCTATTTTTATTCCTTGCAAATCATTGCTGTTCTCATTTTTAGATGCAGTTGAATCAGTTTTTCCAATTTTTGAACCGGAGCCATTCCCTGCATTGTTTCCGCAGGAAAATAAAAGCACAGATGCTGCAAATACTGTGATGATTGTTTTTATTTTTTTCATATTTGTTCGTTTTTTAAAGCATCCTTAATTAAAAAAATAAATCAAATAGTCAAATAGTCAAATAGTCAAATAGTCAAATAGACAAATAGACAACTTTAGTCCTTCAAGCACCGAACCGACAAGCCGTACGTCCTACTGTTGAGGTATCTGCCCACACCGGCGTAATCGTAGTACAGTATCCGGTACCATGCGTAAGAGCTAGCGTACTCCGTAGCCGACCAGAAGAAGCCGTAGTCGC
>CAZSJF010000455.1:0-2040 GCA_964606705.1 uncultured Bacteroidales bacterium | reverse complement strand
AAAAATTATTTCTTCTTGATGCCATGGCTTTGATTTACAGGGCTTACTATGCTTTGAACAAAAATCCCCGCATTAATTCAAAAGGGGTTAACACCTCTGCCGTACTTGGTTTTACGAATACTCTTTATGAAGTTATTAAGAAGGAGCAGCCGACACATATAGCTGTGGCTTTTGACCTGCAGGCACCTACTGTCAGGCATGAAGAATATTTAGAATATAAAGCCAACAGGCAGGCTACGCCTGAAGACATAACAATATCCCTGCCTTACATAAAAAAAATCATTGAAGCATTTAATATTCCGATACTTATCTGTGAAGGATATGAGGCTGATGACATAATAGGTACTATTGCGAAAAAAGCCGAACAAAAAGGTTTTTTTACTTATATGATGACATCAGACAAGGATTTCGGGCAGCTGGTCTCTGAAAACATATTTATTTATAAGCCGGCAAAGATGGGCGATAAGGCGGAAGTGATAGGGGTGGCGGAAGTATGTAAAAAATACAATATAAAAAGAGCGGAACAACTTGTGGAAATTCTGGGTTTATGGGGAGATGCTTCTGACAACATCCCCGGGATACCCGGCATAGGGGAGGTGACGGCAAAAAAACTTATAGGCGAATTTGGGACCATTGAAAACCTGATAAATAATCATGATAAACTTACAGGAAAGCTCAGGGAAAGTGTTGAAAAGTATAGTCATCAGGCCATTATGTCAAAACAACTTGCCACTATAATCCTTGATGTGCCTGTGGAATTTCATGAGGAAGCCCTGAGGATGAAAGACCCGAATCAGGTTGCCCTTAAACAACTATTTGATGAACTTGAATTCAGGACCATTGCAAAAAGGATATTTGCCGACCTGTCATTAAAAGAAACACCGCAGAAAACAGAGGAACCAGTGTCGCAGGATTTGTTCAGCTATAAAACTGAAGTTCAGGCTCCGGCTTCTGAAACTCCGGGAACTTCTGTAAATACAATAGAAACCACAAAGCATAATTACATGCTGGCTGACAGTAAAGAAAAAAGAAATGAACTTATACATAAGCTGCTTCAGCAAAAAACTATCTGTTTTGACACGGAAACAACAGGAATAGATCCTAATAGTTCGGAGCTGGTGGGGATTTCTTTTTCTTTCAACCCGCATGAAGCTTATTATGTGAACATCCCTGAAAATTATCATGAGGCACAGCAGGTTGTTGAGGAATTCAGGGCTGTGTTTGAAAACCCTGGTATTGAAAAGGCAGGTCAGAACCTGAAGTTTGACATCTCCATACTGAAATGGTATGACATAAAAGTAAAAGGTAAAATGTTCGACACGATGCTGGCTCATTACCTGATTGAACCGGATAACAGGCATAATCTGGATTTTCTTGCCGCAACATACCTGAATTACAGGCCGGTTCCCATTGAATCGCTTATCGGCAAAAAAGGTCCGGAACAGATGAATATGCGGACAGTACCTTTGAATGTGGTAACAGACTATTCCTGTGAAGATGCGGATGTTACGTTTCAGCTTAAAAATATTTTTGAGCCTGTACTGCAGGAAACCGGAGTTGCAAAGCTGTTTAGCGAAATAGAAATACCTCTTATTGCGGTTCTGGCTTCAATGGAAACAGAAGGTATCAATATAGATGTAAAAATACTTAATGAATATTCCGTTGAACTGCAGGAAGAGATAAGCAGGATTGAAAAAGAAATAATTCATCTTGCAGGTGTTGAGTTTAATGTTGCTTCCCCGAAACAGCTTGGTGAAGTGCTTTTTGATCACCTGAAAATAATTGAAAAACCGAAATTCACAAAAACAAAACAATACTCAACAAGCGAAGATACTTTAATGAAATTATCAGGGAAACATCCTGTGATACCTAAGATACTTGATTACCGTTCCCTTGCCAAATTAAAATCAACATATGTTGATGCCTTGCCTGCACTTATGAATCCGAGGACACAGCGTGTCCATACCAGCTATAATCAGGCGATAGCGGCAACAGGCAGGTTGAGTTCCAGCAAAACCACCCCCAAACACACCCAACACA
>CAZSJF010000454.1:0-2064 GCA_964606705.1 uncultured Bacteroidales bacterium | reverse complement strand
AAAAAAAATTGCAGAATAGCTGTTCAAAACACTTTTTACAGGATGTTTTATATAGTTTATCATTCTCAAAACATTTAACCTATGAAGCTAATATTTACAGTTTCAGGTGTTGCGGAACTTTCTCAAGTGAAACAATAGTTTCAATGGTTTCATTATCCCTTATAACATGAACTTTGCCTTTCATATCAATCATCACTATTTTAGGCCTCAGGGTTATGAACTGGAGCCACTGAGTCATATTGTAAGCCCCTATTCTGCTTATAACTATATGGTCTCTGCGTTTTAACAGAGGAAAAGTAATATTTTCCCTTATAACATCTATATTCATGCACAAAGGCCCGTATATTACAGTATCTTCCGTATGCTGTGAAAAGGGTTGAGCAGGCGTTATCTTATGTTCATACCAGAAGGAAGTAAATAGTAGGTTAACTCCAACATCAATAATTGTTGAGCGTCTTCCGTCAGCCAGCCTCTTATTGGCGACAACTGTTCCGAGTATATACCCAGCATCATCAATCAATGCGCGGCCTGTTTCCAGAACAAGCAGGGGAAGATTTTCCGGCTTTATATGTGAACTTATCAGCACGGAAGTAATTGCTTCAGCATAATCATCAAATGAGGGACAGGTGTCTGTACCAGGCAGATAAGCCCCTTTCAGCGTATTCTTTGATGCAAAGCCTCCTCCCATGTCAATATATTTAATATGGTGTTTATATTTTTTATCAACATTGATAATCAGGTCCGCAAGTTTAGATGCACCTATTCTGTAAGCGTTAACAGTCATGATATAAGTTCCGAGATGACAGTGCAAGCCAACCAAGTCAAGTTTCTTGCTTAACATTATCCTGTTAATTGCATCCCATGCTTCACCATTATCATAATTAAAGCCAAATCTGTCCCACTGCGGATAAATCCCTGCGTCCATATTGACCCTTATTGCTACTTTAGGAGTTCTCCTGATTTTTTCAGCAATATTTATAACTGCATAAAGTTCATCCAAACCATCAATATGTATTAAGGAGTTATTTTTTACAGCTTTTTCAAGTGCCTTATCGCTTTTATCAGGCCCGTTAAAAATAATATTTTTACCTTCAACACCGTTACGTATTGCTTTATCATATTCAAATTCCGAAACCACTTCTGCCCATGAACCTTCCTGATGGAAAACACTGCAAACAGCATCCAGATAATTGGTCTTATATGACCATGCAAACTGAACCTTGGGATAACGGGTGGAAAATGCCCTCTTTGCATCCTTATAAGTTTCTCTTATTGTCCTTTCAGAGACAACATAAACAGGAGAACCATATTCCTTTATCAGGTCTTTAACAGCTACTCCGTCGATATGTGTTATAGGTTCATATTCCGTCCTTAAGCCAAATTTATTAGGCATTCCGACATTTAATTTCTTTATAACCGGTCTTTCAAATTTGATTTTTGCCATTGCTCAATAATTTTTGTTTGTTATTATATTTCTCCTGTTGTTGCCAATTTTTCATATTTCGACAGGTCACATATAAGGTCAAAAGAATATCTTACGAACATCATTCCAACTTTGTATTTTTTAAAAGGCTTTACTTTTTTACCCATTGCAAGTTCGACAAGCGCTTCGGGTATGTTCTGGCCTGCCGCAACAGCAAGATAAACCCAGGCAGGTATCCTTGGATTTATTTCTATAATATAATACTCATTTTTGCTTGTCCTTATCAACTCAAGCTCCATGCCTCCCCTCCATTTCGTACTTCCTATAATTTTATGTGTAAGTTCAAGCATTTTCTTATCATCAAGGGTTATCCCTCCCCACGCTTTTCCTTTATCCGTAATATATTGCTTACGCATAGGAACTGCACCAACAGTATTTCCTTTACCATCGCCCAGTGCAACAACATTTACTTCAGTTCCTTTAACAAATTCCTGTATGATGACAGGCAATCCCCATTTTGAACTTAACTTACCGAAATGCATTAAAATCTGTTCAATATTGTAAGCCACATAAGCATCATAAAATTTTCCTTTAACAAAAACAGGATATTTAAAATCTTTCATATTCTGGTATATATCCTT
>CAZSJF010000453.1:0-2066 GCA_964606705.1 uncultured Bacteroidales bacterium | reverse complement strand
TGTGTTGGGTGTGTTTGGTTTTTTGTTTATTGATATATTCCGAATAAAATACAATCATATTATCGGAAAATACAAGAATAATGAATAGAGGAATAACAAACATCATCCGTTTTGTAATGGATGAATGTATCCCACCGTTGATAAGGGACAGCAAGATATTCATGTATCCGTTCTTCTTATTTGCATACAGAGGCAAAAAAATAAAAGATGCAATGAATTTCAAAGCCAACATTCACAAATGGTCAAAGGAAGAATATTTTAACTTTTACAACACTATTGACACCATATCCAGAAACCGACAGACAGACCTGAACGAAAAAAGTATAAAACTAATTATCAAAAAAATCGATCCAACTACTTTAAACCTTATTGATGTTGGCTGCGGAATAGGCTATTTTTTAAACAGGCTTGATGGAAAAAACATCGAACTGCATGGATGCGATATAGTAGATAAGACAAAATACAAGAATTTCAGGTTTACAGAAGCAAATATTGAAAAACTTCCATTTAAAGATAAGCGATTTGATGTTGTTGTATGTTCACATACACTTGAGCATATTATTAACATTAACACTGCTGTGCTCGAATTGAAAAGAATTTGCAAAAGGCAGCTGGTAATAACTGTACCATGCCAGAAAGAATTTTTTTATACACTTGATGAACATATTAATTTTTTCCCCTTTAAAGAAAAGCTGCTATCTTTATTCAATTTGAATAAATATGAATGTTATAAAATAAACGGAGACTGGGTTTATATAGGATGGCTTTAGAAAATTAATTCTCTCTAACTTTATTTAACACAAAGAAACTAGTGTATATTCCTGAAAAGAAAAATATTTAGTATTATTGTAATTCATTATAAAACAAGAAAAACAGCACTATGTATTTATTAGGTTATGATATAGGCAGTTCTTCGGTTAAAGCCAGCCTTATTGACGCTAATACAGGAAACTGTATTGCTTCGGCATTCTATCCGAAAACAGAAATGGAAATTCAGGCAGTAAAACCCGGATGGGCCGAACAAAAGCCTGAAACATGGTGGGGAAATCTGAAAGCTGCAACTAAAGATGTTATCAGTTCATCTGAAATAAAAGCAGCCGAGATAAAAGCAATAGGCATATCTTATCAAATGCACGGACTCGTACTTGTTGATAAAAACAAGGAAGTTATCCGTCCTTCGATTATATGGTGCGACAGCCGCGCAGTAGAAATCGGAAAAAAAGCATTTTCAGACATAGGCGATAAAAAGTGCCTTTCACATCTGCTTAATTCACCCGGTAATTTTACCGCATCCAAACTGAAATGGGTCAAGGAAAATGAACCTGCTTCATATTCCAGGATTTACAAGCTGATGCTGCCCGGCGATTATATCGCAATGAGACTTACAGGAGAAATCTGTACCACTGTATCAGGTCTTTCAGAAGGTATGTTCTGGGATTTTCCTGAAAATTCAGTCGCATCATTTCTGATGGAATATTATGGTTTCGAAAAATCTTTCATCCCTGAAATTATGCCAACATTCTCCGAACAGGGAAGAGTTACAGAACAGGCCGCCAATGAACTGGGCCTGGCAAAAGGCATTCCGATTGCATACAGGGCAGGCGACCAACCCAATAATGCATTTTCATTAAACGTTCTGGATCCCGGAGAAATAGCTGCAACAGCAGGAACATCAGGCGTTGTTTATGGCGTCAGCGGAGAAATTAAATATGATCCTCAATCCAGAGTTAATACATTTGCTCATGTCAATCATGAAAAAGGCAATAACCGGCTGGGTGTTCTTTTATGTATCAATGGAACAGGCATCTTAAATTCGTGGATCAAAAAGAACACAGGTTTTGCCAATGAGCCATATGATAAAATGAATCTGTATGCTTCCCAGATCCCTGCCGGCAGCCAGGGATTATCAATACTTCCTTTTGGCAATGGCGCAGAACGAATGCTGGGAAACAAAAACATAGGGTGCCTGATAAACAATCTGAATTTCAATCAGCATAATAACCATCATTTGCTGCGAGCATCGCAGGAAGGGATAGTATTTGCATTTCATTACGGAATGGAAATAA
>CAZSJF010000452.1:0-2095 GCA_964606705.1 uncultured Bacteroidales bacterium | reverse complement strand
TTCTTCAAAACTGCCCTTAACAGGTCAAATTTTATATATGCTTTATTCTGCACCACTATTGTAATACCTCTAATAACAAGCCGGACAGAGATTCGGCCGGAACTGTTCAGCTATTTTTTCACAGGACTGTTCTACTATCTGCTCCATCAATACTATAATGAAAAAATATCTTTCAAAAAAACCTTTATTCTGCTGGTCTCATCCATGCTGTTATGGGTAAACCTGCACATATATTTCATCTTCGGGTGGTTTTTAACAGGCATGTTCGTATTTGACAGCCTTATCAATAAAGACAAATCAAAGTATTTCAAACAACTTCTGATTTTATTCATCAGTTCCATTATCATAACATTACTTAACCCTTTCGGGATAAAAGCTCTTATAGAGCCATTCATGATTATGAAGGAATACGGATATATGGTCGCTGAAAACCAGAACATCATTTTCATACAGAAAAGATTCGACAATGCTATGTATCTTCAGACCGAAATTTTGTTCTTTGCAGTAATTGTCACTTATATATTTATTCTCCGTAAAGGCGGCATAAAGAAATTCATTACCCCCCTGCTTATCATTCTGTTTTTTGCTTCCATAAGTTTTAAGATGATAAGGAACATTCCTTTTTTCGGGCTGTTTTTTATCCCTGTAATATCAGAAAATCTCTATGCTTTACAACAAAATTACTTTTCTTACAAAAGAATAAATACATTCCAGAAAACACTTTTAGCAATATCCCTGCTGGCAATATTCTTCTGCTACTTCTCAAAAGAAATAATTAAAGAATATGATAATGAGATAACAAAACAGTACGAATTACTGTCACAAACCGGAATTGATCAGGATATAAATAAAATCAATAAAAAAATAGGTACTCTTGAAAAAAGAAAAAGTACATTAAGAGCCTACTCTCCGTTCACAGAAGCACTGGGATTAGGCACATACAAAGGCATAAGCAATTCCATAGAATTCTTTAAATATGCCAATATACAGGGGCCAATATTCAACAATTACGATATCGGAGGATTCCTGATATTTTATTTATACCCATATCACAAGGTTTTTGTTGACAACAGGCCCGAAGCGTACAGCGTTGACTTTTTTAAAAAAGTATATATGCCTGTCCTTGCTGATGACAACGAATGGATAAAACTTGAAATGAAATATAATTTCAACTGCATTTTCTTTTACAGGTATGACAATACGACATACGGACAGCCTTTTCTTATAAGAAGGTTAGAGGACAGCACCTGGGCAGCGGTTTATGCCGACAAAAATGACCCAAGCATAATATTTCTGAAAAGGAACGAACAAAATGCAGAAATAATAAAAACATACGAATTGCCCAAATCCATGTTCGGCGTTTCAAAAGGCCAATAATATAAGTAAATCACAGATTTTTTATATTTTTTTTTACAAGCTTACAAAAAACAATATATTTGTGTATAAAACTATCATTGTAATAATTTCAATTATAAAAAAATGCAAAAATTATTATTATTAGGTGACGAGGCAATAGCACAGGGTGCAATAGATGCAGGAATATCAGGCATCTACGCATATCCGGGAACCCCTTCAACGGAAATTACCGAATATGTTGACCATTCGAAAGAAGCTGCAGAGAAAAATATTTCGGCTAACTGGTCAGCTAACGAAAAGACAGCTGTGGAAGGTGCCATTGGCATGGCTTATGCAGGTAAAAGAGCTATGGCATGTATGAAACATGTAGGACTGAATGTCGCTGCCGACCCTTTCGTCAATTCAGCTGTTACAGGGACTAACGGTGGACTGATAATAGTCTCTGCCGACGACCCTTCCATGCATTCATCACAGAATGAGCAGGATTCAAGATTTTACGGAAAATTTTCTTTGCTTCCCATGCTTGAACCTTCAAACCAGCAGGAAGCTTATGACATGGTATTCTATGGCTTCGAACTGTCTGAAAAAGTCAAACTTCCTGTTTTGTTCAGGATAACCACCAGGCTGGCACATTCCAGGTCAGGCGTTATAAGAAGGAATCCCCTGAAACAAAAGGATTTGAAACTTCCTGAAAATTTAAGGCAATATGTTCTTCTACCTGCCATTGCACGTAAAAGAT
>CAZSJF010000451.1:0-2117 GCA_964606705.1 uncultured Bacteroidales bacterium | reverse complement strand
TGTGTTGGGTGTGTTTGGGTTTGGTTGTACAGAGAAGTACATGGGGGATGCCAAAAGTATAAAGGATTTAAGAGATATAATAAATCCCAAGAATGTAAAGCAATTAAGAAATTCTGAATATAGTCAGGTTTTTGCGGGAAAACACGGATTTATTCCTGATCTGAGTATAATAGACCTGCTGTTTAATGAAGGCCCTGATACATACGAATATCTGTTTTCCCATATATGTGATACGGAATCATAGTTCAGGATAATGGACCCTTATATGATGAATATTCATAAGCTGCTTTTCCAGTATCTTTTTTACAACAGCAATATCTCTGTAGGTAATATTGGCATTATTGAACTGTTCATTATTAATATGTTGTTCAATGATGCTGTCAATCAGGTTTTTTATGGAATCTTCATCCGGATTTTCCAGAGTTCTTGATGCCGCTTCAACAGAATCGGCTATCATCAGCACTGCGGTTTCTTTTGAAAAAGGTATCGGCCCATGATATGTGAACATAGTTTCATCTATGATCATCAAAGGGTGCTGCTTCTGGAACATTGTATAAAAATATTGTGTTTTGTTGGTGCCATGGTGGGTACGGATAAAATCAATTACCTGTTCAGGCAGTTTGTGTTTTTTTGCGATTTTGATGCCCTTAAATACATGCCCGGTTATTATCCTGGCACTTTCTTCATAAGAAATATCTTCGTGAGGATTTACACCTGAAGGCTGGTTCTCTATGAAATACATTGGGGTTTCTATTTTTCCTACATCATGATATAATGCTCCTGCTCTTGCCAGTAGCCTGTCACCCCCTATATTAGTGATAATATCTTCAACCAGATTTGCAACTTCCAGTGAATGATGAAAAGTGCCGGGGGCTTTTTTCAGAAGTTCCCTGAGTAAAGGGGTGTTGGTGTCAGATAATTCAATCAAAGATATATCTGTGGTAAATCCGAATATCCTCTCAAATATATATATTAACGGTGGTGTTAATAATGTAAGCAGTGCACTGATTCCGAACCATGCACAATTTACTTTATTTATACTTTCTGTATTTCCTTCATGGATAAGGGATAAGCCTGTATAAACGGCCGAATATGTGATAAATATCAGTAATGCTGTGATAAAAAACTGTGATCTTTTTCGCAGGTTGGAAATACTTACTATTGAGATTATTCCTGCTATGAATTGCATGAAAACAAATTCAAAACTGTTTGAAACAAGGAATCCAATGATAATTACAGTTACTATGTGTACAAAGAGGGCTATACGTGTATCATAAAATGAACGGATTATTATGGGCACGAGGCAGACGGGTATCAGATACAGATATTTTATATCATATCTTATCACTCTGCTTGTAGCAAATACCATTAGATAAATCAGTAAAAGTATCAGCAATACTTTTT
Organism: uncultured Bacteroidales bacterium; assembly: GCA_964606705.1. GTDB lineage: Bacteria > Bacteroidota > Bacteroidia > Bacteroidales > CAZSJF01 > CAZSJF01. Next base: position 713 of record CAZSJF010000451.1, on the reverse strand, counting down.
TATTGTCGGCGAATACATCTTTTCTGAAGTAAGCGAGGAATAAAACAAGAACAATAATTGAAATACATACAAGCATTATTTGTCCTGTCAGAATCAGTTTGTATTTTGAGTTCTAGCCTAGCTGAGCCATGTATTCCTTCTTGAAAGAAAGCAATATCTGGTATTTTTCTTTTGTTATCAGTTCCCCTTTGGATACTACTTTTTCACCTGACTGAATCATTCCTATAGATGGTGAGATATTCTCAAGTAATTCCAGTTTTTCGCTATTTGTAGTTGCCGAATCGTAAATAACATTATGATTAAGATTGGTTTCAATAAATGATAATACGAATTTGCAATCAATAGTTTTTGAATCCTTATACTTGTTAAGAGTTTCATAAATGAATTGGTCTGCTTTTTTTATTGTAAAAAAACTTTTTAATTCCCTTTCCTGTGCGATTCTGTTTTTAATAAAAACCACGGCATAATCATCCTCTTTATTTTCAATTTCTTTGCATATCTGAATTACACCTTTATTGTAAACGGAATCCAGAATTTTTAGAATAAGTTCTTTATTCTGGTTTTTGTATTTGGAAAGTTCAGTTTCCTGAGGATATTTTAAATCCCATTTATCAGTGAATTCTTTGGAAATTCTGTCGTATTCTTTAAAATATATATCATCATTGTATTTCAAACCTTATTTTAAATACAATGATGATATATATTTTAAATAA
>CAZSJF010000450.1:0-2117 GCA_964606705.1 uncultured Bacteroidales bacterium | reverse complement strand
CATTGTTATCCATAAAATTATAATTCGGATCCTTGATCATCTTTTGTCCGTATATTTTAGATACTGTTGTCCTGTAGCTTTGTTTCTGATCGCTTGTTTTCAATCCCAGCCTGTCCTCAACACTGTTTATAAACGTTTCATCTATCTTTAAAGGCACCAGTTTGCCTGTCTGCGGATCCTGATATGTCCATATCTTATCAGGCCCTAAATTCTTTGCGTCAATGCCTATTATCATGTTAACGTAATTCAGCACATCCTTTTCAATAGCATGAGGTTCATCCATGTATGCATTGAATATCGTTGTCATCACATTCTTGCGGTGCAGTCCTTTCGCTATCTTCAGGTCGTTGAGATATTTTGTCCTGTCGTTGGAATCATGGACATAGTCAAGGATAACGCTTTCAAGAGACCTAAAAACATCACCTGCATGCATGCATTTTCCTTCCTGTGTTTCTGACATCTCAAGTAATATCTGTATTGCCCTTCCGAGGTTTCTGTGCCCGAGGCCTTTCTGCCCAAAGCGTTTTGTGACATCAGGATCGTTGTTCAGGTCGTTAATGACCTCTCTCAGCGTCTTTATGCTCTTTTCACCTGCAACTTCGCCCGCAGAAAGCTTCATCATCTCAACGGGAGTAAGTTTGTCATTCAACGGCATTCGTGAAAGTATCACAGAAACGGATATTGCATAATTGAGATTAGGGTCTGTATGCAGTTTTTCATTCAGAAATGTTGTCTTTTCAAGGCTGCCTATGGAGAAGTCCGTCAACTGCTCCTGTAAAATAAAATTAGTATTATGCGACATGTATGTCAGCCTGCACCTGTCAACAATAGGAGCCTGTTCTTTTTCTTCAAGGAACCTGGAAAATTCCGAATTGTTGCTTGTGGCAACTATCAATGTGTCAAGAGGCCATTTGAATCCTTCTATTTCAATAGTGCGGTTCTGTATCACTCCAAGGTAAACCTGCACAAGGTCTCTCTTATTCTTGAATATTTCATCGGCAAAATGTATGCCTCCTCCTGCAACCCTTGCCAGGGCACCTCTGCGTAGATCAAACCTGTATGGATTATCTACATTGGTAATATGCAGGATCCTTGATATTGACTCCTCACCTAACAGGTCAACAGCAGAAGAAGTGATCTTATCTTTCGCAGCATATTTTCCTGCAAGAGTACCTCTTGATTCGCTGACAGGTACCGTAATTATTTCAATAAAATCGAGCACGTCATTAATATTTCCGCTGCAGAAATCTTTTATCTGGTTCAGGATATAATAGGTGCATGCGCCAAGGGGCCTGTAGTTCCTGTATAAAAATTCTATCTGTTTATCTGAAGCGCCTTTTTTTGAAAGGTATTCGATATTTTCTTTTTTATCTTCAAAAAGGTTCATCGCCAGTATCATGGGGTCTTCATAGGTCTGCGACTCTATAGTGGTGATCTTACCGTATCCGCCGAGCTTATCGAGATCTTTAAACCTGAAAGTATATCTTCTGTTTTCAGGCAGCATGATGAATTCCCTGTATTTTTTGCTTAAGAAGTCCACAAAATATGTTTTACCGTTGCCGGGCTCACCTATAAGCACAAAAGCCATCTCAGCAGAAGAGCCTCCTTCAGCGGCATCTTTAACAAATGACACAAAGCTGTTGATCTCATCATACATCCCTATTATATGCTTTTTCCCCTCTCTGAAAAGCCTGAAATCATACGTATTCTTCCCGCATACATTCACTTTTTCAATCTTCTTAGGGTCTTCCAGTATCATCCTGGAAACAGCCTGGAACACATTCTCGAAACGCCTTTTGCCTGAAATAACATTGCTTATGTGATAATCCAGACTCTCAGGGCTAATGGGTTTGGTTGTTGTTTTAGTCGCCATTATGGTTTACCTCCAAAATATTTTATGTAATATAATTTTCTGAAATCGGACATTTTTATAATGGGTATAAAGATAAAAATAAAATTTAACTCGCACTATTGAAATTCAAAATAAATTTCTACCGTTAAAAATCGTTAATTTTCTCAAAATTTAATTTACTGAAATACAAAAATATATGATGCCAGATTATAAGTTGTTAATTATCATTTATCAAATTTAAGGAAATGTTAAGAATATTCTAAAG
>CAZSJF010000449.1:1797-2119 GCA_964606705.1 uncultured Bacteroidales bacterium | reverse complement strand
ATATGATATCACAGGCAGGGAAGTTTATTCCTCTGTCTACAGCAGAAATGAAGGTTGCAATTTTTACGCATTAAACACCCTGAATTATCTGAGAAAAGGACTTTATTTCCTGGTGATAAATTCCGGCAACAAGGCTTACACAAAAAAAATATTCAAAGCCATGTAGTTTCACAGTAAGTGCACAAGAAATAGCATTATGCTGTTCTTATAATAAGATTCCTCATTTCATTCGGAATGACAGGTAAAAAATTGAGAGAGAAGGCGGGGGGGGGGGGCGTAAGCCGCCCCCCCCCAATCAACAAAAAAAAAAAATAAAAAAAAA
>CAZSJF010000449.1:0-1787 GCA_964606705.1 uncultured Bacteroidales bacterium | reverse complement strand
CTTTCGTAATCACATTAAAAACATTGTTATATAGGGCGGGGCGGGCCAACCCCCCCCGCCCCGCCTTCTTCACATACATCAAAAGAACAAACTGTCATTCCGAACGAAGTGAGGAATCTCTATAGTATTACTCTTACAGTTTCGCCCTCGGATGAAACTGTATAATAGTATCTCTCAGAAACTCCCTGTCAAGATGTGTGTATATTTCAGTGGTTGTAATGGATTCGTGCCCCAGCATCTCCTGCACAGCCCTCAGGTCAGCACCGCCTTCAATAAGATGGGTTGCAAACGAATGCCTGAAAGTATGAGGGCTTATTTTCTTTTTCATGCCGATTTTTTTTACAAGTTGCCTGATTATCGTAAAAATCATCACCCTCGTTAGCATTGCCCCTCTTCTGTTAAGAAACAGAATATCTTCATGTCCTTTTTTTATGTTCTGATGATTCCTTATGTTTTTAACATAAATCCCGATATGCTTCATTGCAACGCTGCCTATAGGAACTATCCTTTCCTTATTACCTTTACCGATAATTTTTACAAATCCCTGCTTAAAAAACAGGTTGCTTATTTTCAGGTTTACCAGTTCTGAGACCCTTAATCCGCAGCCATAGAGAGTTTCAAGAATAGCCTTATTGCGTTCGCCTTCAGGCAAAGACAGGTCTATGGCATCAACAAGCTGATTTATTTCCGATATGCTGAGAGTATCAGGCAGCTTGCGGCCGATTTTAGGAGAATCAAGCAGTTCCGTGGGATTATTTTTTGTAATGTTCTCCATGAGCAGATATTTGTAAAAAGCTTTTATCCCTGATATGACCCTTGCCTGCGTGGTTGCATTCATGCCAAGCCCGTTGATCCATTCAATAAAATCCTTTAATACCGCTCTGTCTATTTCACCGGGAGCTTTTGAAATATTCATCATTTCAAGATACTGTACCAGCTTTTCAATATCATGCAAGTAAGCTTCAACAGAGTTATCCGAAAGAGACCTTTCAAGTTTGAGGTAATTTCTGAATCCGTTTATGTAACTTTTCCACATAATTAAAAAAGATTGTTAAAATTAACAAAAAATTTAAGATATTAGCAGGAAAAATAGGAAATAGAGGTATAGGGTATAAAGGAAATAAGGGAAACAGGGAATAAAACACAATATAACATATACCTCTGTACCCTATACCTTTATACCCATAGAACAAAAGGATGAATAAATTTGCACAACATTATTAATAAGTAAAACCCAAAATAACGGAGAACAGCATAATGACACAAATGCAGAAAGCCTTGCAGGGCATTATCACTGAAGAGATGAAGCAGGTTGCAGCTTACGAAGAACTGGATGCGGAATGGATAAGACAGGAAGTTGCAACAGGCAGAATCGTCATACCTAAAAACAAAAACCATTCCTTTGAAGCGAGAGCCATAGGTAACAGGCTTAAAACAAAAATAAATTCAAACATAGGGACATCGGAAAAACACTGCAACCTTAAAGAAGAGATTGACAAACTTGAAGTTTCAATAAAATACGGTGCTGATTCCGTGATGGACCTTTCAACAGGCGGCAACCTTGAACAGATCAGGAAAAAGATCATTGAACATTCACCTGTAATGATAGGAACAGTGCCTATATACGCAGTGATAACAAAGCTGCTGCGCGAAGGCAAAAAGATGGGCGTCAAGATAATTGTCATCGACCCGCGCTATACCCGCACCGCCGAGCTTGCCGACCTCTGGCTCCAGCTCAGGCCCGGCACGGATACAGCGCTGATGATGGCGATGATAAACGTGATAAT
>CAZSJF010000448.1:0-2128 GCA_964606705.1 uncultured Bacteroidales bacterium | reverse complement strand
TTCTTTGTGAACAATATATGCAGCATTTACTATTGCTTTACCAACCAATTCTTCCTCAGGTGTAAGTGGTAATAAAGCACCTTTGTGAAACTTTGTGTCTTCGTGTCTTTGTGGCATTTCTTTTTATATTTTTATTTTCAAATCTTAATCATTACATAATCTTTTACATTACATTCCCAAGGACATTCATAATACATAGTAAATGTATAAATAAAAAAATAAAAAAATTAAGAAAAAATGTAACTTTGTTAATAATTTCTATGAGCACTGACGAAAAATATATGAAGAGGTGCCTTGACCTTGCAAAAAACGGTTTGGGCAATGTTTCTCCCAATCCCATGGTCGGATGTGTCATTGTCTGTGAAGGAAAAATAATAGGCGAAGGGTATCATGCTTATTACGGAGGGCCTCATGCAGAAGTAAATGCCATAAACAGCGTAAAGGACAAGGAACTGTTACAAAAATCTGTTTTATATGTAAACCTTGAGCCCTGCTCCCACTTTGGAAAAACACCTCCCTGTGCTGATCTGATAATAAAAAACAAAATACCTGAAGTAGTTATCGGCAGTACTGATCCAAATTCAAAAGTTTGCGGAAAAGGAATGCAGAAACTGAAAGACGCTTCATGTAAAATAACTACAGGCATACTTGAAAAAGAATGCAGGGAACTTAACAAAAGGTTTTTCACTTTTCACGAAAAGAAGCGCCCTTATATTATCCTCAAATGGGCACAATCAAGCGACGGATTCATTGACATTATCAGAAGCAACCAATCAGAGAACCGCCCCACATGGATAACAAGCGAAAACACAAGGATACTTGTTCATAAATGGAGAACAGAAGAAGATGCGGTTATGGTCGGCACCAATACAGCAAGAATGGACAATCCCATGCTCAATGTAAGGGATTGGAAAGGCAGAAACCCGTTGCGTGTTGCAATTGACAAAAGCCTCACGCTGCCCGAAAGCCTGAACCTGTTTGACAAATCCAGCCCTACTGTTGTTTTTACTTCTGTAAATCACAAATCTGAAAAGAATCTGGAGTACGTAATAATTGACTTCACAGGTAAAATCATTGAACAGATATTAAAAACTTTATACGAAAAAGAGGTCCTTTCTGTGATCATTGAAGGCGGAGAAAAATTACTGAATTCATTCATCAAAGAAAATTTATGGGATGAAGCACGTGTATTCACAGGAAATAAAACATTCAATGACGGTATAAAAGCGCCTTATTTAGACCACAAACCTGCCCTTTCCGAAAAATTACCTTCCGGTGATATTTTAAACTTTTTCAGGAATAACACGTAAAAGTATTAATATACTAATCTGATTTATTATATTAATATTTGTAATTTAAACTTAATATTACTATTTTTATCTTTTGCAGAACCCGGTAATGAAAATGCATAAAATCATAAAATACTTTTTCTATCTGTTTTTTATCCTGCTAGCCTGCAACATATTTTCATTATATGGCAGTAACAGCAATGCTGTCCGTATCCCTTTCAGTTTTGTCGAAAACAAATGCCAGTGGCCGGATAATGTTATTTTCAAAGCAGATATCGTAAGCGGCTGCATTTTCTTTGAAAAGAACTGTCTGACATACTCCTTTTACAACAGTGACGACTTACATAATGTTATTGAGGTATTACATCATCCTAAAGAAAACAGTGAAAATAAAATCGATGACATTACCTCTGATGATTTAAAAATAAGGATGCACGCCTATAAGGTCAGCTTCATCAATTGCCTGAATGAACCTGAAATAAAAGGCAATGATATGAAAACAGAGTACTACAACTACTATATCGGTAATGACTCAACCAGATGGGCAGGCAATGTAAAAGCTTTCAAAGGCATTAATTATGCTAATATTTATAAAAATATATATCTATCAGTTTTGGAAAAAGCAATAATATAAAATATGATTTTATTGTAAATCCGGGTGCCGATGTAAATCAGATACAGCTTAAATATGAAGGAACCGACTCTGTATATGTGTCTGATGAAGCGCTGTATGTTATCACCTCTGTCAACAGGATAATTGAGCAAAGGCCTTATGCTTATCAGGTTATCAATAATAAAGAAACTGAGGTTAATTGCAATTATGCCTGTAATAACAACAT
>CAZSJF010000447.1:0-2131 GCA_964606705.1 uncultured Bacteroidales bacterium | reverse complement strand
CTTCCTGAAAATTTAAGGCAATATGTTCTTCTACCTGCCATTGCACGTAAAAGATATAACCAATTGATAAAAACACAGGAAATACTGGAATCAGAATCGGAAAACTCAGGCAATAACAAGTATTTTGACGGTAATGACAAAAGCATGGGAATCATCGCTTCCGGATTAGCATATAACTACCTGATTGAAAATTATCCTGATAGAAAAATACCATACCCTGTTCTGAAAATCAGCCAGTATCCGCTGCCTAAAAACAAAATTGAAAAGCTCATCAATGAATGTAAAGAGATACTCGTCCTGGAAGACGGCATGCCGTTTATTGAAGACAACATAAAAGGATTGCTTTCCAAAGGGCTGAAGATAAAAGGCCGCCTTGACGGAACTATTCCGAGAGACGGAGAAATGAATCCCAACAAAGTTGCCGTTGCTTTAGGAATGAAAGATACCAAAGGAAAAGACATTCCAGAAATCGTAAAGCCAAGGCCGCCAATGTTATGCAAAGGATGCCCCCATATTGACACATATAATGCACTTACCGAAGCAATGAAAGAATATGGTGAAGGAAGAGTGTTTTCCGACATAGGATGCTATACTCTCGGTGCATTGCCGCCTTATGAAGCTATTAACAGCTGTATTGACATGGGTGCCTCTGTAACTATGGCGAAAGGTGCTGCAGATGCAGGCCTCAGGCCATCTGTCGCTGTTATAGGCGATTCAACTTTTGCGCATTCAGGGATGACAGGCTTGCTTGATGCTGTTGTTTATAAATCACATGTCGTTATTGTAATACTTGATAACGCAACCACTGCTATGACAGGAGGACAGATATCATTAGCAACAGGAAAAATAGCAGAGATATGTAAAGGCATAGGTGTTGAAGAAAACCATATCAGAATTATAAAACCCTTACCTAAATATCATGAGGAAAATGTCAGGATATTCAAGGAAGAACTTGCTTATAACGGTGTGTCTGTCATCATTCCGACAAGAGAATGCATCCAGACTGTAAATAAAAAAGTTAAAGCTAAAAATTAAAAAGTAAACGACATGAAAAAAGACATAATACTAGCAGGAGTCGGAGGACAAGGCATACTTTCCATTGCCGCAACAATAGGATTAGCAGCACTTGAGAATGGATTGTATTTAAAACAGGCTGAAGTGCATGGCATGAGCCAGAGAGGCGGAGATGTACAGTCGCACCTGCGTATTTCAGATAAGGAAATAGCTTCAGACCTTATTCCTACAGGTAAAGCCGACCTGATAATTTCAGTGGAACCTATGGAAGCACTGAGATACCTGCCTATGCTGGCTGATAACGGATGGCTGATAACCAATACAAATCCGTATATAAACATAACTGATTACCCTGAAATGGATAAATTGCTGGCAGAAATAAATTCTTTACCCAAAAGCATAGCTCTTGACGCCGACAATATAGCAAAAGACCTGGGCTCTCCTAAATCTGCCAATATGGTCATACTCGGTGCAGCATCTCCTTTTCTCGATATTCCGTACCAGAGTTTTGAAAATGCAATAAAATTTATTTTTAAAAGCAAGGGAGATAATGTCATAAACCTCAATATTGAAGCCCTGAATGCAGGTAAGTCCATTGCCCAGAAAAAATTATAAACATTTATAAATAATTGGATATATAATTTCTTTGTGTAACTTTGTGTCTTCTTAGTGTAACTCTGTGTAATAGCTGTTTCACAAAGGTTCACAGAGTTTCCACAAAGCCACACAAAGAAAAATAAATCTATAACATAAAACAATGGATCAGAATTTATTAATTGGCTTATTGGGAAATAAAAATTCCGGCAGGTCATATACATGGAAACAGATGTTCGGCAAAAGGGTCATAACAGGCAAAAACCTGAGAAGGCTTTACCTCACCGACAATGAATATGCTGAAGTTTTCCTTATAAACGGGTCCCCCCTTGAACGCAAAAAAGATGTACAGCAGATAATAAAGCCTGAAAATCCAAGAATAGTCCTTTGTTCATTCCTATATTCCAAAGGCATTGAAAAAGTGCTGGAATATTTTGTCAGCAACAATTATTATATCTATCTGCACTGGCTGAATCCCGGTTTTAATGATAAAGACAACAAATCATTGTTTTATGATACATGA
>CAZSJF010000446.1:0-2133 GCA_964606705.1 uncultured Bacteroidales bacterium | reverse complement strand
AATTTACAGTTTGTATAACAAATTAATACAGGATTATGTCAAATAAAGTTATCGGTAAAATATCGCAGATCATAGGAGCTGTAATTGATGTTTCTTTTGATGAAGAGAAACTTCCGAATATTTATGATGCTCTGGAAGTGACAAAAGAAAGTGGTCAGGTTGTTGTGCTTGAATGCCAGCAGCATATCGGTGAAGATACAGTCAGGACAGTGGCTATGGATTCAACGGACGGGCTCAGGAGAGGGATGGATGTTGTTGCTACAGGGGCTCCTATTTCCATGCCTACCGGCGACAAGATCAAGGGGCGGCTCTTCAATGTTATCGGTGAAACAATTGACGGCATAGGACCTGTTGTAAAAGATAAATTATACAGTATCCACCGTGATCCTCCTAAATTTGAGAACCTTACAACACAGAAAGAAGTTTTATTTACAGGTATTAAAGTTATTGACCTGATAGAACCTTATGCAAAAGGAGGGAAGATAGGGTTGTTCGGTGGTGCAGGTGTTGGTAAGACCGTTATTATTATGGAACTGATCAATAATATTGCTAAAAAATATTCAGGAATGTCAGTGTTTGGAGGCGTAGGGGAAAGGACAAGAGAAGGTAATGACCTGTTAAGGGAAATGATAGAATCCGATGTAATAAGATACGGTAAAAAATTTAAAGAAAGCATGGAAGCCGGCGGATGGGATTTGTCAAAAGTTGATATGGAAGAACTTGGAAAATCACAGGCTACGCTGGTTTTCGGGCAGATGAATGAGCCTCCCGGAGCACGTGCGCGTGTTGCCCTCTCGGGATTAAGTATTGCGGAATATTTCCGCGACGGCGATGAAAAAACGGGTGGAAAAGATATATTATTTTTCATTGACAATATATTCCGTTTCACACAGGCCGGCTCGGAAGTATCTGCTTTGCTGGGCCGTATGCCTTCTGCAGTAGGGTATCAGCCCACGCTGGCAACAGAAATGGGTATCATGCAGGAAAGGATAACTTCAACAAAAAGAGGCTCTATCACTTCAGTGCAGGCGGTATATGTGCCTGCTGATGACCTTACAGACCCTGCACCTGCAACAACATTTGCACATCTTGACGCAACAACAGTGTTAAGCCGTAAGATCACAGAATTGGGTATCTACCCTGCTGTTGACCCGCTTGATTCAACATCAAGGATACTGACGCCGGAAGTTGTAGGAGAAGAACATTACAGGACAGCACAAAGAGTCAAGGAAGTACTTCAGAGATATAAGGAATTGCAGGATATCATTGCCATTCTCGGTATGGAAGAGTTGTCTGATGAAGACAAACTTGTTGTACACAGGGCAAGAAGAATACAAAGGTTCCTGTCACAGCCGTTCCATGTGGCCGAACAGTTTACCGGAACACCGGGTGTATTTGTAAACATTGAGGATACAATAAAGGGTTTCAACATGATAATGAACGGTGAAGTTGACGAATATCCGGAAGCTGCTTTTAGTTACGTCGGAACAATTGAAGAAGCCATTGAAAAAGGTAAAAAAATGCTTAGTGAAGCAAAATAAACGAATTTAAAATGTTTTTGGAAATCATAAAACCTGATGAAACTCTTTTTACAGGAGAAGTTGAACTCATCCAACTCCCCGGCATAGGAGGCTCCTTTGAAATATTAAACGATCATGCTCCGCTTATATCAGCGCTGAAAAAAGGGAAGATCAAAATAACAGACGATCAGAAACAGACAAGGTTTTTTGATATAAAAGGAGGAATGATTGAAGTTCTGAAAAACAAGATAATAATACTTGCGGAATAATAATCTATTCTGATTAACTCATAGACTTTGTGAAACCTTTGTGCCTTAGAGTCCCAGCCTGCCAGTTAGCCCCAGGTTGATGGCGGGCAGGTTTGTGGCAAAAATTAAAAACGCCACTAAGTCACAAAGACACTAAGAAACACCAAGATGTAATATTTTTTGAATTAATCAGGCTATAACACAATTATTTTTTTTGTTATTATATGCCTACCTGTATTTATTGAACAATAGTATATCCCTTCTCTCAGATTTTTAACACTGAACACAACATTGTGATTACCTTTTTCTTCTCCGGTATCATTAATAATAATCATAATTTCTCTTCAGAAAGAAACATAAATTTT
>CAZSJF010000445.1:0-2135 GCA_964606705.1 uncultured Bacteroidales bacterium | reverse complement strand
TGTGTTGGGTGTGTTTGGGTTTTGGGTTATGCCTGTGAAAATAAGAAGATGAAAAAATATAAATCCGCTCAAATGTCGAAAAGCTTAACAGTACTACTATTATAACAGTTACGGAAATAAGAGCGGATTTATATTTTTTCATCTTCTTATTTTCACAGGCATAATCAAATCCAACACCTGCTATATAAAACAATCCTATTGACGAGATATAAAAATACCTGTCTGCTGCTATTGCCGCTCCCACAGAAAGTATCTGCAATACAGGAAAAATGCTGAAAAGGAAAAACAAACTGCCGAATAACACGTTCTTTGTAAATTTCACAGAATAAAATATCAAAAAGAAAAACAGTGCATTAGCAAACGGAGAGAGCATATAAATGAACGGAAGAACATCGCCCGATTTCACAGGATAGGGATAGATCCCGGAAAGATTTACCGGCAGCAGCATCTTTGATATGTAGAAAAACAGGCTGTAATTGGCAAAAAAGAATTTATCGCCTGTTGTGTAAACCGCATTGTTTGTAAAATCCGTTGCCCCGCCAAGCCTCTGAACTTTTATCGTTACTAATCCGAATATCAGTGCAATCAGCAGGAACGGTATTTTATTTATAACTATTGCCCATTTGATTTTTTTATCAAGCAGGTAATCTGTCAGTATCAGCATTAACGGGAACACAACAGCCATGCCTTTCGACAAACATGAGCAGATAAACAATATCAGAGTTATTATGTAAAATTTTAATTGTTTTTCTTTCCTGTATTTCAGATATGTTATTAATCCCATGATGAAGAAAAATGCATACAGAACATCTTTCCGTTCAGATGCCCATGTGACGGATTCAACGTGCATGGGATGTATGCCGAATAACAATGCAGTTATCACAGCAACATTAAGTTTTGATGTAAGCCTGTTCATGAATACAAATAACAGCAACGTGTTCAGCAGGTGCAGGATTATATTGTCAAGATGATAAATAAAAGGATTTAACTTTGCAAAGCTGTATTCAACAGCATAAGATAATATTGTCAAAGGATGGTAATTGGCCATGCAGGGCTGAGTAAAAACGGATACGATACTATTCCACGAAAGGCTTTTTATAAGGGGATTTGAAGTTAAATAATAAAAATCATCCCACACATCTATGTCATTTTTCAGTGAGGGGATAAAGCTTAACAGAGTTATCAGCAGTATTACAAAAACGAATATGTAATTTCTGTTTATTTTTCTCATAACATTCTATACTTAAATCTGATTAATTCACAAACTTAGTGATTTCTTTGTGTCTTGGAGTTCTCCCGCCTGCCAAAGTTAGCCTAAGGCTGATGGCGGGCAGGTTAGTGGTAGAAAAACTTTTCGCCACGAAGGCACAAAGGCACTAAGTTTCACCAAGATAAAGGTAACTTAAAAATTAATCGTGCCAAATACAAAATTAAAACTTTTACGGATGATTTTATAAAAATATTTAAACTACTGTGCATTTTTAAATCAAATCATGTATTAATTATTGATAATCGATTAAATATAGTTTTATTTTTATCTGTGTTTATCTGTGAATATCTGTGGTGAATTATTTTTTGCACCACAAGATTAACACAGATTTTATTCGCATATTGTTTATTTTATTTGTGCTCATGAGTGCTGCGCAATTCACAGATTATTTATTTTAATGTTTATTATATTTTCCAAATTTGCACAGTAGTTTAAAAAATATTGTAATTTTGATAAAACCATATCTTATGCACAATATTATACAAATAAGCACTGACAAGCACAACGGCTTGTATGACATTACAAACCAGGTAAAAAAAGTCGTAAAAGACAGCGGCATCAGTAACGGTATTGTCAATGTTTATGCACAGGGAGCCACATGTGCCGTCATGATACAGGAAAACTGGGACGATTCAGTACAGAGAGATGTGGTTAGCCTTTTAAACAAGCTTATCCCCGGCGACGTATGGGAACACGATGCACAGGATAATAACGGAGATGCCCATCTGAAAGCAGGCATTATCGGCCCTTCCGAAACTATCCCTGTAATAAACGGCAACATCGGCTTATCAACATGGCAGAACATCTTTTTATGCGAATTCGACGGGCCAAGAAGCAACACAAAACCCCAAACACACCCAACACA
>CAZSJF010000444.1:0-2139 GCA_964606705.1 uncultured Bacteroidales bacterium | reverse complement strand
TGTGTTGGGTGTGTTTGGTTTTTTTGTTGCTTGGAGAGTCTCTGCCATTTCTTGATATTTTTATCTTTTACTTTCTTTAAAAGCTTTATTCTTCTCTCCCCTCTCTTTATTAATCCTTTTAAATATTTTTTAATTGAAAATTGATTCATTTAAAATTCTGAATAATAAATTACAGTATCGATTCCGTAGTAGTTGATTCAGGGGTCAGTGTCGATTCAAGTTCAGGTTCAGGTTCAGGTTCAGGTTCTGGCTCTGGTTGTTGTGAACAAGATTCCTCTTGCGTATCTATTTTCCCATCGCAATTATTATCTATTCCATCATCACAAATTTCCACTGCCGCAGGATTTACATTAACATTCCAATCATCGCAATCCTGATTATTAGAAACATATCCTTCGGGCTGACTGCCGCCTTCTTTAAAATTATTCTGTGTTCCATATCCATCTCCATCATTATCGTAGTAGTAAATCACGGGTTGAACGGGTTGAGTAGAAGTTGATTCAGATTCTGTTTGAGAATTTGGATTTTCAGCAGTACACTTGCCGTCATCTGTTTTCATTTGGCCATTTTCCATATATATACAATAATATTCTCCTGTTGCCCTGTCTTGTATACTTACTCCCCGGGTAATTTCAATTTCCTGCGCTTTTAATTTATCAACTGTTAAAATTCCCTGTTCATCCACTATTAGGCCAATGGATGCAAGATTTGATTTAAGTTGATTAACATCTAATTGAACAATATGCCCTGTTGTTGGATTCTCCGTAATAGTCAAGACCGTACTGCTTGCGTTTAATAACGATTTTAATTCCTCTATCTGTAATTGTTGTTTTTTAATACCTTCCAATAGAAGCGCCGGAAGTTTATCGTAATGAACACTATAATATTCCTCATCCGATCCATCTTTCGTAAAAGCAAAAGTTAATTCCGGTATAACTGGCATAACCTCCTGAGCCATTAAACCTACACGTTTTTTATCTGTTTCCGCATCATCAAGATCATGATATTTATAAGCATTTAACTGGGAAATAATATCCAAGGCTCCAGTTAACGGTTCTATGTCTTTTTTCAATCTTATATCTGACGTATTGAGAGCAATAGCATTGGTAACCGTATCCCTATATGCAGCAGCATCTCCGTCTGCTGTCCATGTATCCATTCTAATACGACCAACTACATGAAGTACCTGGCTCGGCGTCGTTGTTCCAATTCCGACATATTCATTAGTTGCATCAACATTGACAATTGGCGTACCACCATCAGCATCTAAAATTTGTAGAAAAGTAGTGGAATCAGTAGTGGGTTGGAATATAAGTTGCCCTGTATTCGTCGACTTAACAGTTAAATCCGAATCTGAAGCTACAGTAAAAGAAACATAACTATCAAAATCGTAAGCTAATCTTAATTGTTCACTGGTATTTAACACTTGCATAGCTGTTGCTGGTGTTGTCGTTCCAATTCCGACTCTATTATTGGCAATATCGACGAAAAATGTAGCTGAATCAACATTCAAATCTGAACTTATAACTACATCTCCTGTTCCAGCTGATTTAAGAGTTAAATCATAAGCATCATTGTCTGTTCCTGACTGAATTGTAAGTGGCGCGTAGGATTTAATATAGGAAGCGGTCAGATTGGTAAATTGTAAATCATAGGCAATGCCGGTGTCTCCTGCTGCCTCAATGGAAAGCGGGTTTGAAATAGTTACATTCGGGTCGCCTATAGTAAGAATATTTGAGCCAGCCACTTGAAATCTGGCAGCATAGCCAAACGAAGAAGAATTATTTATATCTATCGCATAACCGCTGGCGTAAGAAATATCTAAATCCAAATAATTATTTACATCCATAACATCGCTGACCACTAAACTGCCGGCAGTATCAATAGTTAGATTCCCAGAACCCGTGCTTATCATCTGACCGCCAACATCAAACCAAATATTCGCCGAGCTTGTCGCATTCGCTCCGAAAACTACATCAGCGCTAGTTTCGGTTAAATATGTAAAATCTCCTGCATCTGTCCATAAACTGCTTCCTCCTTCTGAATTACAAACAATCCCTGTGCCAGATACATATGTACAATATTTTCCATTAGTCAAGGTTCCTTCTGCTATTGAAAAGGTATCTCCTGTCAAAGCCA
>CAZSJF010000443.1:0-2146 GCA_964606705.1 uncultured Bacteroidales bacterium | reverse complement strand
GCGATACTGAAACCTCAACAGGCAATACCTTTACTGCTGGGACATTGGATTTGAAGGTTTGGGATAGTGGTGAAAATGGTGGACAAGGAGCTTGGGTAGATCAGGCAACCTTAGCCAATATTAATGAACTTTGGGGAACCCAAGTTAATAATTTGAAACCGGGTGACGAAGGTATATTTATTTTGCCAGTTAAGAACGCAGGAACCATTGATGGTTATGCTGATTTTATGATTAAGAATGTGATAAATAAAGATAATGGATGTACCGAACCAGAGGGTGTGATTGATAATACTTGTGGCCCAGATGACGATGGAGAACTTGGTTCAGCAATAGATGTCACAATAGGATATGACTCTGATGGAGATGGCGATGTGGATGAGACATTTCAGGGTGGTAATATTGATGATATAGCAGATATAAATTACATAGCTAACACTGCTTTAATAGCTGGTAACACTGCTAATTGGATAATAGAAGTTTCTATTGATAGCGATAATGTTGGAAATGAAATACAAAGTGATTCCGTTGAGTGCGATATAGAATTTAGTTTAAATCAAGAGGGTCCAACCCCAGGAGGTCCAGGTAGTCCTATCTAATAGAATAAGTAAAGAAAGAAAATCAATATCGTAATAAAGATTTTAAGATTAGACAGATTTAATAAATACAGAAAATGAAAACAAAGAAAGTTCTTAATATAGGTTATTATTTCATCTTGGCTATATTGGTATTTCTGGTTATCTTGTTTATTGGTTCTGTTTTGCCGATTCCCGGAAATTATAAGTTGTTGACAGTTGTGTCAGGGTCAATGGAACCAACGGTTCATATGGGAAGCGTGATAGTAGTAAAGCCGTCGGATAATTACAAGATAGGGGATATAATCACTTTTAAGTTATCTCCTTCAGAAAAAACTCCAACCACCCACAGAATAGCGGAAATGGAAGTTCAAGCAGGAATTCCTATTTATACCACTAAAGGAGATGCTAATAATTCGCCGGATGTTAATAAGGTTTATCAGAGGCAGATTATTGGGAAAATGATAGCAAAAATTCCATTTTTGGGATATGCAATGGATTTTGTGAGAAAACCGATTGGATTCGCGCTTGTGATAATCACTCCTGCGGTTCTGATAATTCTTGATGAAATAAGAAAAATTTGGAAAGAGATAATAAAAAAGAAAAACAAAACAAAAGAGTCAGCAATTGATAAGCTAAAAAATGAATAATTTGCCAGTCAAACTTATAGCATTTGCAATGATAATTCTTCTTAATGGAAGCGGGATTTTTGGTATCGCTGAAACACTGGCATATTTTAATGATAGCGAGAATTCTCAAAGCAACAGTTTTTCAGCAGGAGAATTGAATTTTTCTTTAATTTCTGTTAATGATTTTAGTCCGCTATTAACTCCGAGCCAAACAACATCAAGTAGAACAATAACGATTAATCAAGAAGGAACGCTTGATTTTCAATATAGGGCAAGAGCTATTAATTCAAGCGGCGATCTATGCGCTTATCTAAGCATACAGGATGATTTATTTGGTTCTATCCCTCAATCGTTGTCCAGCTATGCGTCTGGTAACACGATGTTTTCCGCTGAAATAGATTTGATATTTACCTCGAGTTCTTCAAGTTATGATTCGTCATTGCAAGGAACAATCTGTAATTTTGATTTTGTTTTTGAAGGATGGCAGGATAATGTTACTAATTATGGAGATGGCGGATTTGCTGATACAGAAACAATAAATAATACAATTAAAATGGGATATTGGGATCCGCCAGTAGTTTTAAATGAATTTTTGCCTAATGCGGGCGATTATCCGGAATTTATTGAAATTTACAATAAAACCGCTTCTTCAATTGATTTAAATGGATTTTATATACAGGCGGATAGTAATGTTATTCCTATTGATGCCACGACTACTGCTCAATATTCCAGTGGTTCAACAATAATACCAGCGAATGGGTGGTTGGTTGTTACCGCAGGCGGAGATTTAATAAACAATACTTCTGGAACAATTACTCTTTATAATCCGAATAATATTGTTGTTGATGCATATACTTACGGAAGCCCGGATCATAACATAAACAATACTCCTGATTGGACCAATAATTTAGCAGCTTATTTGCCATTTGACGGAGATCTTTTAGA
>CAZSJF010000442.1:0-2147 GCA_964606705.1 uncultured Bacteroidales bacterium | reverse complement strand
TGTGTTGGGTGTGTTTGGTTGGGGTGGGTTTATGTTCAGTAATCCCGGGGAAAGTGATCGGGATTTTCAGGTGAAAAATAAAAAAAAACAATGTTTGTCAACCGTGCTAAAATTACAAAATATTTAATTCACTTTAACAATAATATTAATTTAACTAAAAAACTACATTAATAGTATTGATAAATAGAATAAAAAATATTGTAATTTTGTTTTCTTTCTCTTTGCATAAAAAATAAAACCATGAGAAATATTTTAGTAACAGGAGGATTAGGCTTTATCGGCAGTTCTTTAGCAGAAAAACTTGCCAATGAAAAGGAAAATTTTGTAGTCATCGTTGACAATCTGTCAACAGGGAGTCTTAATAACATGCCAAAAGCTCCCCACAATAATCTGAAATACATAAAATGTGATGTAAATAATTACAGAGACATATCTGAAGTGATGCACTCATATGGTTTCGAATATGTTTTTCATTATGCTGCAGTTGTCGGTGTTGAAAAAACACAGGAAAATCCTATTATGGTGTTAAAAGATCTGCATGGAATAGAAAATATACTCAACCTGAGCAAAAGTTCCTCGGTTAAAAGGGTATTCTTTTCTTCATCTTCCGAAGTATATGGAGAGCCTTTTGAGATGCCCCAAAATGAACAGACCACACCGCTGAATTCAAGAATACCTTATGCTGTTGTTAAAAATGCAGGCGAATCTTTTTTAAAAGCATACAGGAAAGAATACGGGCTTAACCATACTATTTTCAGATTTTTTAATACTTACGGGCCCAATCAGAGCAGAAATTTTGTGATGTCCAGATTCATTGCAATGGCCATGAAAAATGAAAATATAACAATTTATGGCGACGGCTCCCAGACAAGAACGTTCTGTTATATTGATGATAATGTTGACGCATGTATATGTGCCGCTTATGATGATCACATGATAAATGATGTTGTGAATATCGGCAGTGATGTGGAAATAACTATCCTTGACCTTGCCAAAAAAATTATCAAGCTTACAAATTCAAAATCTAAAATAGAACATCTGCCCCCGCTTGAAGAAGGCGATATGAAAAGGCGGATGCCTGATATCAGCAAGATGAAAACACTACTTTTGAAAAGAAAACATATTCCCATAGATGAAGGAATTAAAAAACTGATATCTAATCCAAGGTTTTTAAACCTGTAGTAATATGCATACTATTGATCTCATACAGAACAGAGTAAAACAAGCTATTGAAAATTATAATTTCATTTCCGAACCACGGGAATTATATGAGCCTGTTGATTATACTCTCTCTCTGGGAGGCAAAAGGCTGAGGCCTGTATTATGCCTCCTTGCATGCGATATGTTCGGCGGTGATATCGAAAAAGCCTTCATGCCTGCTATAGGCATCGAAATATTCCACAATTTCACCCTTATTCATGATGACATAATGGACAATGCTTCAATAAGAAGGGGAAAGGAAACCGTATATAAAAAGTGGAATACCAACATAGCCATCCTTTCAGGAGATGCAGCATTTGTCATGGCATATAAATTTATTGTAAAAACAGATAAGGATAAATTATCCGGAGTGCTGGAATGCTTCAATAAAACAGCGCTGGAGGTCTGCGAAGGACAGCAGTATGACATGAACTATGAAACTACAGAAAATGTTTCCATTGACGATTATATAAAGATGATAAGGCTTAAGACAGCCGTTCTGCTTGGCGCAAGCCTCAAGATAGGAGCTATTACAGGAGATGCTTCCCCGGATGATATTGAAAAAATTTATCGCTTCGGCGAAAATATCGGAATAGCGTTTCAGTTAATGGATGATATCCTTGACGTATTCAGCGATGAGAAAAAATTCGGGAAAAAAACAGGCGGAGATATCGTAGAGAACAAAAAAACATATTTATACCTGAAAGCATTCGAACTGGCAAAAGCTCAGGATTACGACAACCTGAAATATGCTTTTTCCATGAAGGACAATGATAAGAAAGTGGAAGCTGTAAAAAATATTTATTTAAAGCTTAAAGTTAAAGAATCAGCAGAGAAAGAGATAAATAATTACTATGATAAAGCACTTGCATTCATGGAAGGAATTTCAGTTGAAAGCAGCAGAAAAAAAGAACTGAAAACTTTCACTTAAAAACTTATGGTAAGAG
>CAZSJF010000441.1:0-2150 GCA_964606705.1 uncultured Bacteroidales bacterium | reverse complement strand
ATAAAAACGTTGATGATTACCAGTATGGCGGCGGTTCAGGTATGGTTATGATGATCGAGCCGATAGCATTGTGCTTAGATAAATTAAAGTCGAAAAGGAAATACGATGAAATAATATACACAAGCCCTGACGGGGAATTACTGGACCAGAAACAATCCAATCATATCTCAACTCTGAAGAATATCATAATTCTTTGCGGCCATTACAAAGGTATTGATGAGAGGATACGTGAACATTATATAACAAAAGAAATTTCAATAGGCAATTATGTCTTATCCGGAGGAGAACTTGCCGCTGCCGTTTTATGTGATGCTTTTATCAGGCTGATTCCCGGAGTACTTAATGATGAGACCTCTGCCCTGTCGGATTCATTTCAGGATAACCTGCTGGCTCCGCCTGTATATACACGCCCGTATGACTACAAAGGAATGAAAGTGCCCGACATCCTGCTTTCAGGCAATGACAAGGAAATAGAAAAATGGAAACTTGAAAAAGCTGTTGAAAGAACAAAAAAAAGAAGGCCTGACCTGCTGAATGAATAAAAAATCAGTACGTATTACCCGACAGCATCATTAATGTGCAAGATTCAACTATTTCTATGCAATTTTTTATTGCCATATCCTGCAACTCTTTATTTTCAGTGCCGGGATTAAAAATAATCCTTTCAGGTTTCAGGCTGATAATGTAGTCGTAATAATTTCTCTGGTTTAAAGGGCTTAAATACAGGGATACCGTATGCACAGCATCTGCATGAGGCTTACCTTTTATTATATCCACGCCACATATTCTCCCGCTCCTGATGCCAACAGGAACAACATCATGATTATGCTCTATCAGTCTGTGTTGGGTGTGTTTGGGTTGTTTTTTTCATAGATGAATTAGTTTTACGTCAGATGTATGATGTCAAATGTTAACTACTTATAACTTTATTACTGTTTACATTTGACATTTGACATTTGACATCTGACATCAATATCATACCCCCCACTTCTTATTAGGTTTTTCTCCCATAAAAAACTCAATACTGCCGCCATTTATGATATCCTGATATGTTATATAATTTTTGTTATATGGTTTACCGTTCAATAAAACCTTTTGAACATAAATACTCCCTGCATTGTGGGTGGTGATTTCGAATTTCTTGCCGTTCTCAAGGTTGATAACAGCTTTCTTCAACTGGGGTGAGCCTATGCAATATATGCCGTCAGCAGGGTTTATAGGACTAAAACCCATTGCATTCATTATATACCATGATGACATCTGTCCGCAGTCTTCATTTCCCGTATATCCGGAAGGGTTGTCATTATACTGCTCATTCATTATTTTAGCCGCATAATATTGCGTTTTCCAAGGTTGTTTTACATAGTTATAAAAATAAATAATATGATGGCTAGGCTCATTGCCATGAGCATACTGCCCTATAAATCCCGAAGCATTTCCGTTTACCTCTTCAGGTAATGCATTTAATGTAAAGAAAGTATCCAGTTTTTGCGTAAACTTTTTTTCTCCGCCCATTAACGAAACAAATCCTGAAATATCCTGCGGCACATACCACAAATACTGCCATGCATTGCCTTCTGTAAAAGGATAACCTCCGTTGGCACCGTACTTTAAAGGGTCAAATGGTTTAATCCACTGCCCTTTATCATCCTTTGCCCTGAAAAATCCTATACTTGGATCAAAAAGATTTTTATAACAGCCGGAACGTTTCATAAAAAATTCATAATCCTGCATTTTACCAAGTTTCTTGGCCATCTGAGCCACGCACCAGTCGTCAAAAGCTATTTCAAGAGTAATGGAAACCGACTGGCTTTGGAGGTTTTCAGGTAAATAACCATATTTGTCAAGGATTTCAAAAGGTGATTTAAAATGTGAATTTGTTGAAGATGCCTTTATCGCTTCATAGGCAAGATTATAATCCACTCCCTGAATACCTTTAAAAAAAGCATCAACAATAACAGGTATGGCATGATTTCCTATCATACAATAGTTCTCAATGCCCCACAACTGCCATATAGGAAGATAACCGTATGTCTTATACTGCCGCAGCATTGAATTGATAAACTCTGCTGTCCTCTTTTGCTGAATTATGGTATAAAGAGGATGAGCAGTGCGATATGTATCCCATAATGAGAAAGTGCTGTAATGCC
>CAZSJF010000440.1:0-2175 GCA_964606705.1 uncultured Bacteroidales bacterium | reverse complement strand
GCATTTCTTCCATTGATACTCCACCGTGCTGGAATGTGTTCATATAATAGCTGACATAATAATTATAATTGTTTGGATACGTAAAGAAGTCGTTATTCCTGCAGAAGATGTAATTTGAACTCACATTGGTTTTTGGGAGATATGCTTTCGTGGGGTCTTTTATTTCAAAAACTTCCTTCCTTTCATAATTCAGATTCCTGCCGCATTTATACCTGAGATTTGTTGAGGTTTCCTTATCTCCTATGACTTTTACGGGATTTTTAACCCTTATTGAGCCATGGTCTGTCGTAAGTACAATATTTGCTCCGTTTTCTGCAATAAACTTTATTATATTTAATAAAGGGGAATGTTCAAACCATGATACTGTAAGCGACCTGTATGCCGTTTCATCATCGGCAAGTTCACGTATGACATCCATTTCTGTTCTTGCATGCGACAGCATATCCACAAAATTATAAACGATAATATTCAGGTCATTTGACATATAATTGGCCATTGTTTCAGCAAGTTTCTTCCCGTATTCCATGTTAAGCACCTTGTTATATGAAAATTTTATGTCTTTCCCGAATCGCTTAAGCTGTTCATGAAACAATTCTTTTTCATATTGATTTTTTGTGCCGTCATCACTTTCATTTAACCATAGCTGCGGATATTTTTTTTCTATTTCTGACGGCATTAATCCTGCAAATATTGCGTTTCTGGAATAATGCGTTGCCGAAGGCAATATGCTTAAATATATATCGTCGTCCTTTACTATGAAGTATTCCTCTAATACCGGCTGTATATCTTTCCACTGGTCGTATCTGAGATTGTCAATTATGATTAAAAATGCGGGTTTCTTTGAGTTTGTCAGCAAAGGAAAGACCTTCTCTTTAACGAGGGTATGTGAAAGTATAGGTTTGTTTGCAGCTTTTCCCGATACCCAGTCTATGTAATTATTTTCTATAAATTTTGAAAAAAGAACATTTGCTTCTGTTTTCTGCATGTTCAGTATTTCAGACATGCTTTCATCTTTTGATTTTTCCAGTTCTATATCCCAGTGCACTATCTTTCTGTAGATGTCTGCCCACTCTTTAAAGCTGAGGTTATTGCCCAGTGACATGCCGATATTTCTGAATTCCTGCTGATATTCGGTTACCGTTTTTTTACTGATAAGTTCCTTGTTATCTATGTTCTTTTTTATGCAAAGCAATATCTGATTCGGATTTACAGGTTTTATGAGGTAGTCAGCGATATTTGACCCTATGGCTTCTTCCATAACGTTTTCTTCCTCACTTTTGGTGATCATGACAACAGGGATGTTTGGCTGCTTGGCTTTAATTTTCAGAAGTGTTTTTAATCCTGATAATCCCGGCATATTTTCATCCAGAAATATAATATCAAAGTGGCGTAAATTTATCATATCCAGAGCCTGGTTGCCGCTGTTTGTGGTAAAAACTTCAAATCCTTTTTCCTCAAGAAAAATTATGTGCGGTTTTAATAAATCTATCTCGTCATCAGCCCATAAAATGCTTGTCTTTCTCATAAGTTTGTTTTTACAATGATTATACTGCAATAATTATATCAAGAACTAAAATTAATAAATTAATAGTATCCGGGTACAAAGTAAACTAAAAAACAGTAAAAATATTTTATATTACCTGTAAACTGTAATATATTGTTTAAAATTGTTTGATAAATAATTGTTTTTTATAAACTAAATATTAGTAAATTGCGGCACTTTTATATATAAATTTATGCGGATGGAATTTACGGCAAAGCAGATTGCTGATTTAATAAACGGGAAAATAGAGGGTAACCCCGGAGAGAAAATTTATAAATTATCCAAAATAGAGGAAGGGGAAAAAGGCTCCCTTTCTTTTCTGTCCAATCCTTTATACACCAATTATATATACAACACAAATGCTTCCGTCGTTATAGTCAATGAAGGTTTTGTGCCAGAAAAACCTGTGACATCTACACTTATAAAGGTTGTGGATTCATATACCGCATTTGCAAAACTTCTTGAAATTTATAATGAAATAAGATATAATAAAACGGGAATTTCTGAAAAGGCTCATATATCTGAAACCTCAAAAATCGGGAATAATGTATAAGTCGGAGAATTTTCATATATAGGCGATAATGTAATAATAGGCAATAATGTGAAAATATTCCCGCAGGTTTATATAGGGG
>CAZSJF010000439.1:0-2179 GCA_964606705.1 uncultured Bacteroidales bacterium | reverse complement strand
GTGTTGGGTGTGTTTGGGGGGTTTGTGTTGATATCCGAAACCACTTTGGATAAAAAGGTGACATCAGCATATATTATAGGAACGTTACCTAAGAAGAGATCAAGGCCAAGGTGCTTTTCATTTGCTTTAAAACGGAACAGTTCAGTTGCATTGGAAACAACGCTGTTTACATCGCATGATGTAAAACTCAGGCTCAGGTCATTTGTCTGCAGACGACTGAAATCAATGATATTGCTGAGAAGTGAATTAAGCCTGTTGCTGCTCTGATGGATACCATCAAGATATGAAAGTAATTCCTGGTTGCTGAGCTTGACCTTCAGGACATCTGTAAGACCCATTATTGCGCTGAGTGGTGTACGTATCTCGTGATTGATATTCGACAGAAATGCATCTTTAAGCCCATTCGCTTTTTCTGCTTCCTTAAGAGCTGTTTCCAGTTTTCTTAATGTGTCCTCCTTATCCGAGATCTGGTATGTCAATTCAGTTGTTCTGTTCAGGACATGTTTTTCAAGTTCATTATTCAGTGTCCTCAGCTCTTCGTTTATTTTCTCTATCTGTTCGTTTTTATCAGTGATGAGTTTGCGGCGTTTGTTATCTTCTTTCAGCCTTTTATGGATTAAGAAAAGGATAACACACAGAGCAGCAACAAAAGCAATAAGTAATATCATTGAAGTTCTGCCGGAACTTATCTTCTCCTCATCAAGGTTGCTTTTGTAGCGGAGAATTTCATTTTCTCTCTGGGTTTTATCGATCTGATAAGCGGCAACGGTCTGTATCATCATTCTGTTCTTGCTTTCGCTGAATAAACTGTCCTTTAGGCTAGTATAATCCTTATAATATGAAAGCGAACGGGCAGGATTATTCATTGATTCATATAACTCCGAAAAAGCTAATAATATCTCCTTGCGCAGATCATTATATCCATATTCAAGCGAAATGTCATAAGCTTCTTTAAGGGACTCTTCAGAGTTTCTGAAGTTTTTCATTTTCATATACACTTTCCCGTAATTAAGAAAGTTTACACATATAATATAATTGTCTTTTACAGATTCAGAGATTTTTTTGACTTTATCAAAATACTCAATAGCTTTTTTATAATCATTCTTGCAATAATATGCCTCACCTATATTTCCAAGTGAATTTGACATACTTTTCAGATCACCGGATTCGGATTTAAGGTTAACGGATTGTTGGTAGTATTCTATGGCTTTGTCATATTTCTTAAGAACTTTATAAATTATGCCTATATTATTTAAAGTATAAGCTATAAGCATATTGTCATTTAACTGTTTGGATACAGACAGAGCATTCTGAAATGTTTCGAAGGCCTGATCGGTCTGCCCCATATCCTTATAAACCAGGCCAAGGTTATTGTATACCTGAGCGATCTTTGTCTTATTATCGTTCTCTTTTGCTAATTTCAGGGAATTTAGAAGGTATTCCAGAGCTTTGTCGTAAATGCCTGTAATATGATATATAACCCCGATCCTGTTGTAATTTACCGATATCTGCTCGGTCTGATGAAGGATATTGTAGATTTGGTTGGCTTCTTCAAACATCTTTATTGCCTGGGTGTAATCATGCTTCATATAAAGTGCAAGGGCAATATTGTCGGTTGAAGCTGCTTCATGCATTTTATCGCCATTTTCCTTAGAAAGAATAAGCGCGTTCTTAGCGAATAATAATGCTTCATCGGCAGAATCAGCCAGACAGATCTGAGAAAGCAGATTAAGTGCATTGATCCTGTTTATTACGTTTGAATCTTTCTCAGCCACATTTCTTAAGCTATCAGTGTTTTGTGCAAACAACGAGAAAGATAGCATGAACAGAAATAATACAACTACGAAACGAGACATTTAACGGATAAATAATTTACAAAATTAGAACAATATTTTAATTATCCAAAAAATCCAGTAAAACCGGATAATGGTCACTGAAGCCCCCGTTATATCTATAACCCGTAAAGGTTCTGAATGGTTTTACGCCAATATTCGGCTCGTCAGGTTCATTAAGGAAATCTGCTTCGAAAATGCCCGCCAGTTCCGGTTTTGTATATAATGTACTGCTTTTCTGAAGAAGAGAACCCGATACAATTATCTGGTCAATAAGACCCCATGCTCCCTGATACATATAACTGCCCTTACCAAGAACTGTTTTAAGGTACCAGGATAGATTGTAT
>CAZSJF010000438.1:305-2189 GCA_964606705.1 uncultured Bacteroidales bacterium | reverse complement strand
GAGGAACAGATTATACAGTTACATTTAATCCTTCTGCAGCAATGACACAGAATACAACCTATACATTGCCTGTTGATGATGGGACTGTTGGCCAAAAGCTTACTACAGATGGAAATGGTGTGTTGAGCTGGGCTACTGGCAGTGCTGGTGCTACAGGTCCTACAGGAGTAACAGGTCCTGTTGGATGCGCAACGGCAAATTATGTTATAAAATCAGATGGTGTTAATGCAACATGCACGCAATCGCCGATATATGATTCACCGACAGGCCCTAATAATGTAGCTATAGGACATACAGGCCCGGAAGCAAAAATTGATATTATCGGCTCTCAAGGTATTGCTCCTACCACTTATGGTACTGAAGTACCGGGTTTGATATTACAACAGCAGATCGCTGCCTCAAGTTCATGGGGCCCAATGCTTGAATTCAGAATGTCTAATGTTACCCCTGATGTGTGGACTAATGCGGCGATAGCATCATTGGATAATGGTGGTTACTCTGGAGAATTAGCTTTTCTGACACAACCGGGAGGCGTTGTTAATCCTGCGGGAAGACGTACACAAGGTGCCAGTTTGTCTGAAAGGATGAGAATTGATAAAAATGGATATGTTGGCATTGGAGTAACTGGTCCATCATGTATGCTTCATATAAATAAAAATATTAATGATCCGTATGTTGCAAGAGTATTAGTGACAAACGGAAGTACAGGAACTTCTGGATCATCAAGTTTTATGCTTAGCGATGGTACTAATTTTGGTGGGGTTCTTTTCTTGAATTCAGCATATTCACAAACTTTTCCGGGTGGCCCTTCGGATCCTTTATCAACTGAATTATGGAACAGCGCTTTTGGTATAAATATTGCTGCAGGGGGTGCATCCGGAATAATAAAATTTTATACCGGTGGTAGTGTTGCAACAGCTGAAAGGATGAGAATACTGGCTAATGGCTGTATCGGTATGGGCACAACTACACCAAATAGAAGTTTGGTTCTTGCAGGAGCTTGGCCTGAGTTTAGCTTATCAGGCACAGATGCATCATTATTACCTGACTGGAGAACATGGAATGTCCATATGAATCAAATAGGAGGAAAAGCCAATTTACATTTAAGGATCCTTAATGATGCTGGAACTGCAGCAACTATGTACTCTATGTCATGGCAGTATGACGGAAATGTCGGTATTGGGCATACTACTCCTGTAGCCAAACTGGATGTTGACGGCGATGCAATGTTTAATACGTCTGCACTGGCAAAAAATTTCCAGATAAAAAGTTTTGTAAATGCATATACATTTTTCCTTGATGGAACAAATGGAAGAATCGGAGTTAATGTTGCTGCGCCCGGATATCCTCTTGAAGTGGGCGGAGGTGTTAACCCGGGAAATACAAATATGCGCTGGTTTACTAATGCTACCGATAATACAACAGGTACAAACAATCAAAACCCTTCTGTTGCGATTAAGGCAAATAATTCAATATGGACAACAGGCGGTTTCTATGCTTCTTCAGATATGAGGGCAAAAGAAAATATTATACCTCTTAATTCAACAGAATCACTTGAACTTATAAAGCAGATAAAACCTGTAAAATATAACTGGATAGATAATACTAAGAGTAAACATATATTTGAAGATGGGTTTATAGCACAGGATGTTGAAAAAGTAATACCTGAAGCAGTAAATACAAATACAGATGTAATTCCAAACATTATGGAATTAGTTGAAAAAACAAACTATGCAGATAGTAAATTAATTTTTAACCTGAAAAAAGCTGATATGATTCATGCAGGAGATATCCTGAAAATAATAACAGAAAAAGGTGATGAATACAAAATTAAGGTAGAATCTTCTGATAATGGGGAAATAGTGCTTAATACAACAGGCGTGG
>CAZSJF010000438.1:0-295 GCA_964606705.1 uncultured Bacteroidales bacterium | reverse complement strand
TGGTGTTGGGTGTGTTTGGGTGTGGTGGTTAATACAACAGGCGTGGAATTCAAGCCGACAAATAAAATATTTGTTTACGGACAGGAAGTCAGTGATTATAAATCTGTTGACTACGACAGGGTATTTACTATAGCCGTATCATCTATTCAGGAACTGATATCTGAAATCGAAAAATTAAAAACTGAAAACGTTAAGCTTAAAACAGAAAATGAAAATGCAAAAACAGAATACAATAATTATAAATCAGAGTTTGAAAAAAGATTGAATAATTTAGAGGAAGTACTTAAAACAGCTG
>CAZSJF010000437.1:0-2189 GCA_964606705.1 uncultured Bacteroidales bacterium | reverse complement strand
GATGAAGCTAAGTCATTATGTAAAACGACCAACACGCCGATATCAAGAATGGTCGGCAGCGGGCTTGAAAGAATAGGAAAACCTATCGGGGAAATAGAAAGGACACTGGAAAGTGTCGGGAAATTAGAAGTCTCTAAACTTGAAACAAACCTTAAAATACTTGGTATCGTTGCAGGTATTGCCCCTATGCTTGGTTTTGTGGGAACAATAATGGGCGTTATCAAAATCTTTTATAATATTTCCTTAACCGACAATATGAGCATAGGGAATATTTCAGGGGGATTGTATGAAAAGATGATCACAAGTGCTACAGGATTGATAATCGGTATCCTTGCCTATGTCGGCTATCATTATCTGATGATACTGCTTGACAGGGTAATACTCAAGCTTGAGATTGGTGCGTTGGACTTCCTTGATTTACTGCAGAAGAAAGCATAGTTAATTTAATCCGAACAGTAATTTAAATTTAAAAAGATTTAACTATGAACATAAGAAGAAAAAGTACATTTTCAGCAGAGGTTTATACAGGTTCGCTTAACGACATCATGTTTTTTCTGTTATTATTTTTCCTTATAGTGTCAACACTTGTTAATCCGTCTGTAATAAAATTACTTCTGCCAAAAGCTACTACATCTCAGGCTATATCAAAACAGCAGTTTTCTTTATCCGTAACAAGCGATAAAAAATATTATCTGAATAATAAAGAAGTGCCATTTGAAAATCTTAAAACAGAAATAATGCAGGCTACCAAAAATATCAGTGATGCAACTATTGTCCTCCGCATGGACAATTCTCTCACGGTTCAGGACATGGTAGATGTATTACAGGTAGGAAACGAGCTTAAAATGAAAATGGTGCTTGCCACCAAAACCACATTGAAATAAATGGAACAGTATACTGAAAATACAAACAGGCCTGTGGCTTTGATTTTTACTATAGTTTTTCATGGTATTGTTATCCTTTTGCTTTTACTGTTTGTCATAAGGACACCTATTCCTCCTTATCCCCTTGTTGGCGGCGGCGGCGGACTGGCAGTTAATTTCGGCACATCAGAAGACGGGATGGGAAACGTGCAGCCTGAGGAATACCTTCCTGTTGACATGAAAATACAGAATAATTCCGGTACTAATGAGGGAGAAATATTGACTAATGATGACAAGGATGCTCCTGTGGTTGCTGACAATAGGCATGATAAAAATACCAAGGACAAAACTAACCCGGAGAACAAAATAGTTATCAATGACCCTGTTGTAAACCCACTTGCATTATATAAAGGGAAACCTAAGAATAACGGCGAAGGAGAAACAGGCACACAGGGCGATCAGGGAAATCCGTTCGGCAACAAAGACGTGAAAAATCATTACGGAAGCCCGGGTGACGGCAATGGCACAGGTGATGGAAACGGTCCCGGTAATGGACCTGGAAATGGGCCTGGATCTGGTCCCGGAAGCGGAGACGGAATATCTTTCAGCCTTGCAGGAAGAAACCATAAAAGCTTGCCTAAGCCTATATATAATTCAAGTGAACAGGGGAAAGTAGTTGTCGAGATTTTTGTTAATAGGGATGGTCAGGTTACTCGTGCAAATCCTGGTGCTAAAGGCTCTACAACAACAGATCTTACTTTATGCAGCAGGGCTAAGGAAGCCGCCCTCAAAGCCAGATTTGATGCCAACCCCAATGCTCCCGAAGAACAGAAAGGGACTATTACTTATAACTTCGTTAAACTGAATTAGCGATATAAACCTCTTTGCACTTAGTTTTCATGGAACTTTATTTTTCAGATAGACAAGTAAACTAAATATAGATACAAAGATGGGATATATTAAAATTTGGATACATATTGTCTGGACAACGAAAACCAGAGAACCATTACTGACAAAAGAAATACGATATAATTTATTTGATCACATATGTGAAAATGCCAGAAATAAAGATATTTTTATTGATACCATTAATGGACATTTAGAACATCTCCATTGTTTGGTTTCTTTAAAATCAGGACAGACTATTGACAAAATACTGATGCTATTAAAAGGAGAATCATCATACTGGATAAATAAAAATAAATTTGTGAAAACAAAATTTGAATGGCAAGATGATTATTTTGCTGTATCTGTGAGCGAATCTTCGGTTGCCAAGGTCAGGGATTATATAAAAAATCAGGAAAAACATCATAATAAAAAAAGTTT
>CAZSJF010000436.1:0-2196 GCA_964606705.1 uncultured Bacteroidales bacterium | reverse complement strand
TGTGTTGGGTGTGTTTGGTGTTTTTGTTGCAGCCTGTTCACCCAGTATGTAATTAT
The DNA here is from genome assembly GCA_964606705.1 of uncultured Bacteroidales bacterium. GTDB lineage: Bacteria > Bacteroidota > Bacteroidia > Bacteroidales > CAZSJF01 > CAZSJF01. The sequence goes on along the minus strand of CAZSJF010000436.1, from coordinate 2,140 downwards.
CTCACTGCAGACGAAATGTATTATTACATACTGGGTGAACAGGCTGCATTAAAATATTACAAGCCGGTTTTACCGACAATAGGAAGTGTTCTGGTCGGCATAGCAGGAAGTGCAAAATCTTTAGAACATAACATGATCCCTGATTTTTCAGGCATACCCGTATTCTGGGGTATGGGAATATCTGCAGTTTATATAGGAATGACCAACTTAGGCGAACCTAAGGTAAATATAAAAAAATTACCTGTAAGCTATAATGAACTTCTGAAGAATGAATATTTCATTGCAGGATATCAGTGTCAGGCAAAAATGAAGAAGATAAAAGGTTCTATAAAAGGAAGTATCGCAGGATTGGTCGCGGGTTCTGTCATTTCAATAATTATAAGCAACAATTAAAAAGGGATATGTGTTATGTCCCCTTATACCAATTCTTAGCATAAAATAGTCCAAACTATTGATTAAGATGCTTGTTATTGAATATCCTGTTCTATCCATTTCCAAAAAGGGATTGTTTTTATTTTACCAAATGAGTCTTCCTGATCAAATGTTATAATAATCCCCTTTTTAGTTCCTGTTGTTGTCATGGCGTTTTCAAGTCCTGTAATTTCTCTTTTTAAGTTATCATCAGTTAAATGCCAGCATACTTGTACAGCAAAAATTATCTTTTCATTTTGCCTGACCATAAAATCACATTCTGATTTAGCATCCCTGAAGTATAGAATATCTCCGGATAATCGCCTGAGGTGAAGGAAAACTGCATTTTCCAGCATTCTGCCATAATCTTCGCTGAAAGATAAACTGTTGGCACGAGCCATCCCTGTATCAACAGAATATACCTTTTTGGGGTTCATCTGTTGCTGTTTTATTGAAAAAGAAAACCGGGGAACAAAATCTAACAGATAACTTTCCTTTAAAAAATCACAATAATCAATGGTTGTGCGTACAGATTTTATGCCTATAACCTTGGAAATATTATTGTAACTTATTTCTTTACCGATATTACTGATTAAATGTAAAGCAAGCCTTAAGATTACATGTTCATTTTTGATATTTCTGCGAACAGCAATATCTCTTATAACGATGTCCCGTAACAGTGTTCTGAGATATTCGTGATTTTTTGGAGCAAGAAATTCCGGAAATCCTCCTCTGGCAAGATAGTTTTTCAGGCTTACAGTTCCTGATTTTTCTTTTGTGTAAAGTAAATACTCATGGTAATTAAACGGAAACAATTCTGTCTGAATATACCTTCCTGTCAGCCTTGTGCCAAGCTCACGGCTAAGCATAGATGCGTTGGAACCGGTAATATAAAAATGATAACCCTTATCATGGGCATAGCGCACATATTTTTCCCAGCCTTGAATATTTTGTATTTCATCAAAAATATAGCATGTGGTTTTTCCCGAAATGACTATTTGCTCCAGCTTTTTGAAATCGCTGAATTCAAAACCTTCGAGACGGGTATCTTCAAAATTCAGAAATACTTTATTTTTCACATTTTTAAACAATTGCTGTAACAGGGTGCTTTTGCCACTACGCCTGACTCCTGTAACTACAATTACATTATTGCTTTTTAAGGGTAATTCTTTTTCCCTTTTAATGGTTTTACTTTTTGCTTCAGACTGATTATGTTCTTTAATGACAGTCCTGAGAATTTCTTCTGTTATCATTATTTTTTTATTGCAAAGATATAAAGTTTATATTACAAATACAAACTAATTTGTATTAATAATACAAACTATAATTATTTTTAAAGTACCGGAATAACAAAAAGCCTTCCTGAATTGAGAGGAAGGCTTTGTTCTGTATTTAATAAACTGACGGGTTAACCCGTCAGTTTTACGCATTTTCCTGCATTCTTCATCCATCAACAAAGCATATTATATTATTTCCCCATATGAAAAAAGGGACATAATTTCTTATGCCCCTTCTCTTCAAAATTCTTTTTCTGTACTTTATTTTTTTATCCTCATCTTATAGAACGAACGCCATACAAAATATAAAGCAACAATAAGAAATACAATTCCGACATAAGGAGCAATCGGTCTGAATGCTGCTGAAATAGCAATTTCCATTGCAAGTAATCCAAACAGAGTTGTAAATTTAATAATCGGATTAAGGGCAACGGAAGAAGTATCTTTGAAAG
>CAZSJF010000435.1:0-2216 GCA_964606705.1 uncultured Bacteroidales bacterium | reverse complement strand
TATTAAGAACTTTCTTTGTTTTCATTTTCTGTATTTATTAAATCTGTCTAATCTTGAAATCTTTTAATTACGGGGTAACGATTTGATTCAATCCTATTTCTATATCAAATTTGAAATCATCTCCCATCGCAGCGTTATTTTTTACTCCATCTAAAATCCATGTATAAGGAATATTTGTATCACTGATGAACTGAACTCCCACGCCCATATATGCTGTCTGGCCTGGATATAATATCAATGGCTGTCCATTATATGGTCCGCTTTTCCACGTTTTCCCTGCCATCAAATCAGTATTAACTGGCAATTTGTAATAGCTGCTCTCATCAGGATAACCAGTCCAAAATTTTGCATCTTGCCAATCAAATGGAGCTGGTCTTTGTCCTGGCGTATCATCCACCCAGAAAGTTAAATAAACCTGATCTAATAATTCACCATATCCGCTTGCGGCAATTGAATATCCGTCTGGGTCTAATCGTACGTTTTCTGCATCTCCAGCACTGGTTTCCGGCTCTGCAACGCCATTTTCATTTGTAGTCACATTAGTAACCTTGAAGGATAAAAGCCCGGGCAGGGATCCTGTATTAGTAATAGTATATGTGTCTGTGCCCTTGCTATCTCCTGGTTTTAGATTACTGACAGAGTATGGAACAAAAACATCACCGCCATTAACCTTTAAATCCAAGGTTCCGGCAGTAAAGGTATTGCCTATTGAGGTTTCAGTATCGCTGAAATAGGCAGTGGTTAAACCAACTGCTGTGCTCCCGACAATTCCGATGATTGCCAAGCTTAATAATATTTTGTTCATAAACTACAATCTTAAATATTTTATAAGTTGCCCAAATGCTTTTGAAATAATTTAGGCAACTTAAAATCATTCAAGATTACTATATATCGGTATCATCATAACTGATTAAGTTATATTCCCAAAGAGTATTCGCATCACTTGCTGTCGTCCAAGGAGTTGGTCTTACCCAAATCTTAACATCATTTAAATCTTGACTAAGATTTATGCTCGCACTCTTGGTTATAATTCCGCCTGATGGAGTTCCTAATGTATCTATGACATGTTCTGTCGTATCATAATAGACTAAATTATAACTTAAAGAATTATTCAATCCCGTAGTCTTTAAATTATAATCAAATGTTGCTCCTGAAACATTGAATTTCAATACTCCCCAGATTCCATCTCCTTTAACTATATTCCATGAAGCATCTTTGTTTTCTAACAAAAGAGTTCCGCTGGTTATTTCGGGAGCATTCTCTTGCTGAGCCTTCAGGTCAATATTGAATGTTAATGTATCGCCCTGATATTCATTGCCAGCTGTTGGCTGCATATAGTAGCTCTGAGAAACTCTTATCTTCTCTCCAGATTGTAAGGCCTTTTGAGATGGTCTCCATTCCATAAGGTCCATCCATGTTGACTCCATATCGCCAATTGTAATACCATCATCTTCATCGATAATCATGTTCCAATTGGTTCCTTCTGGTTTGCCATTGTTATCAACTAAACATATTGTATTATCTCCAAGACAAATATACATATCGTAAGTGATAACATTGTCTATTTCATTATTATCGGTAAAAGTACCACATAATTTATTTACATTATCCCAGGTACCTCCTTGACCTGTACATTCTGGTTCACTTACAACACCAGTTGCAGGTATGAAATCTCCTAAATGTTTCCATACTCTTGCTGGATTCTCGCCGGTATTTTCGACTACAAAGTTAATATATCTGACATAACCTGGTTTCATATCTGTTAACTCGCTTGTGTAGGTTTTATCCCAAACACTTGATCCATCAACGGAAATATCAATTGTTCCAGCGGAAATCGTATTGCCCGTTGAGGTTTCAGTATCGCTGAAATAGGCAGTGGTTAAACCAACTGCTGTGCCTCCGACAATTCCGATAATTGCTAAGCTTAATAATATTTTGTTCATAGTTTTGAATTAATTATTTTTCTTCTTCTTTTTTCTTTCCCTTCTTCCGACCTTTTCTTTGTTTTTATTTTATCTACTTCTATACTAACTACTTAACGAAAAAACAAAAAACCTTTCCCTAATTACAAAAAGAAAGGCGCAAACCGACCTTTGAATAAATTGTTGGTAATTTCATTATCACATTAATCTCCTTCTTCCCAAAGGATATATTGTTATACTATCCTATTCCCCCTCCTAAATCTTGTCAAGTGTTTTGACCTTTCTAATCCACAA
>CAZSJF010000434.1:0-2230 GCA_964606705.1 uncultured Bacteroidales bacterium | reverse complement strand
CTATGCCTCCAACAGACAAAATGTTTTTCCCGGGATAAAAGTGGTATAAAGGTTTTTTCTCTATGGGGTCAAGGTTAACAGAACATAACTGCCCGTATGTTTCCGCATACAATTTTCCGCTGATATTCTTCCTAACTCTGCATAATCCCCTTTTACTGTCATTTATTACACAATTATGAGGACATAACCTGCATTGTATTTTGTTATCATCAAGACTATCAAAAAATAATGCTTTTTGCATTTTATATAAATTATAAAGCAGAAATCAAATTTAGGTATTCATTATATAATTACAAAATTATTGTAAATTTGTTGTTACAGATAAACCGAAAGCTTATGCGTAAATTGTTATTTGTATTTGCAGTAATATATTGCTTTGGATACAGTGTATTTTCACAGAATAAATACTGGGTTTTTTTTAAAGATAAAGACGGAACAAATTTTAATCCCTATGAATATTTTGACAGCAAGGCCATTGAACGAAGGCTGAAACTCAACCTGTCTTTGTATGATTACACAGACTTTCCTGTAAATGAGAGTTATATAACGCAGGTTTCCGGTATAGTTGACTCTGTTTCAAAAATTACCAGATGGTTTAATGCTGTATCCGTATATGCTGAGGAAAGCCAGATAAAAAATGTGATACGGCTGCCTTTCGTTTCATCAGTTGAACCTGTAGTTATTTATAAAACCCCTTCTTTGTGTGAATATACAGATAATGACAACCCTGTTCCTGATGAGCCGGAACTACTGGTAAAACAGACGGAAAGGATGGGAGGAAAATATTTCAAGGAAAAATCTGTTGACGGCAAAGGTGTCCGTATAGCAATATTTGATGTAGGATTCAAAGGTGCCGACACGATAGATGCTTTTAAACATATAAGAGACAGCAGCCGAATCATTAAAACATGGGATTTTGTTAAAAATAAAGAGTTTGTATATGGGTTCGGGACACACGGGACTTATGTCATGTCGTGCATAGGGGGAATCACTGAAGGAAAAAATATAGGACTTGCAACAGGAGCCGAGTTTCTACTGGCCAGAACAGAGCGTAACAATTCAGAACCTTATTCAGAAGAGGAAAACTGGCTTGCGGCTGTTGAATGGGCTGATAAAAACGGCGCAGATATCATCAGCAGTTCTCTTGGATATACGTGTAACCGTTATTTTCCGGAACAAATGGACGGAAAACATTCCCTGGTGGCCAGTGCCGCCAACCTTGCCGCAGGAAAAGGCATTCTTGTTGTTAACGCTGCCGGCAATGACGGCGACAACAACTGGCATAAATTAAGCACCCCTGGTGATGCAGACAGTGTTCTTACTGTCGGCGGCATAAATCCTGAAACAGATTACCATATAAAATACAGTTCATACGGCCCCACAGCAGATAAACGATTGAAGCCAAATGTAAGCGCCTATGCCCATGTTATGGCAGCAGGGCCAGACAATAAAGTAAACCCTATTGACGGCACTTCCTTTTCCACTCCCCTTGTTTCAGGCTTTGCTGCCTGTGCATGGCAACTCAACAGAAACCTGACAAATATGGAATTGCTTCACGAAATAGAAAAATCCGGACACCTGTATCCTTATTTTGACTATGCCCATGGTTTTGGCATCCCGCAGGCTGAATATTTCGTCAACGGCAATAAAAAGCCTGAGGTAAAACCCACATTCGACTTTGTTACCAAAAGAGATACGGTGAAAGTCATCGTAAGGAACAAATACATTATTAAATCAGATGATACAGAAACACTGCTGCTTTATTACAATATCGAAAATGAGAAAGGTGTTCTTGATAAATACTATGTAATCTCCGTATATGAGGATGAAGTGCTTGCTATAAGAAAGAAAAAACTGAGAAATAAAAAACTTAATGTGTCTTTTAAAGGATACACAGAAAGTTATACTGAATAATAAGGAATTTTATTGAAAAAAAGTTATGAGAAAATTTTTATTCGTATTCATTTTATTAATCTCCGGATTACAGATTTATTCACAAAGTGTATTGCTCGAAGAAGATATCGCAGGTGATACAACAATACCCAAAACAGGACCCAACAGGACTAACTTTTATCATTTTTATCTGGAATTAAGTTTTGCTGCCGGTAACTCAGAAGGTAAAGGAAACGATATAATTTACGGAGTTTCCAATGATTTCGGAATCGGGAAATGTTTTTGAATAATTCTGCGCAAGGCTGAAATTAAGTAAATTAAAACACAGGTTATATAC
>CAZSJF010000433.1:0-2240 GCA_964606705.1 uncultured Bacteroidales bacterium | reverse complement strand
AGTATATTATTTACTGATGTCATAAAGCATTACCCCGAAGTGGGGCATGCTTATTTTGCAAGAGGATGCGACAGGATGGAAATAAAAGATTATAAAGGTGCTATGGAAGACTTCAATACCAGTATTAAATACAAGCCTGATTATCCAGTAGAATTCAACAACCGCGGCAATATAAAATTTGAACTAAAAGATTATAAAGGTGCTATTGAAGATTATTCAAAATCCATTGAAATAGATTCAAATTATGATATGGCATATTTCAACAGAGCAGTAGCAATAGAAAACCTGTATAAAGACTATCCTAGAGCGATAAAAGATTACAGTAAAGCCATTGAAATTAATCCTAAATACTCTTTAGCATACAACGGCAGGGGGCTTGCAAAATACCAGTTACAGGATTATGAAGGAGCATTAAAAGACTTTAATAAAGCCATTGAAATAGACAGGAATTATCCTATCCCTTACCATAATACCGGCCTTGTTTACTTTACAAAAAAAGACTACCAACAGGCTATTTATTATTACAACATTGCAATAAAATTAAAACCTGATTATTCAAGGGCATATTATAACCGCGGCGTTGCAAAATATTACATCAATGATACTAACGGAGCATGCCAGGACTGGCAGACTGCAGGCCAACTGGGAAATACCGATGTAAAAGCGATGATAGAAACATTCTGTAAAAAATAGTTATTTGATTCTACATTCAAGCAGTTTCTTCTTATTTAAATAAGCTTCCAGCACATCATTTATTTTCACTTTGCCCACACCGGCAGGGGTTCCTGTAAATATCAGGTCGCCCATTTTTAAAGTAACATACTTTGATACATGGGAAATTATTTTGTCGAAAGAAAAGATCATATCATTACTATTGGCTTTCTGCACAACCTTTCCGTTAAGTTTTAAACAGAAATCAATATCCTTATAATGTTTCAGGCTTATGAACCCGCCAACAGGAGCGGAGTTATTAAATGATTTGCATATTTCCCACGGTTTGCCATCCTTAATGCATCTGCGCTGCAGGTCGCGTGCGGTAAAATCAATGCCGACAGTAATTTCATTATAATAACTACGGGCATATTTTTCCTGTATATTCTTTCCCACCCTGCATATTTTTATGACCAGTTCGGCTTCATAATGTACCTCTTCGGAAAAATCGGGATAGAAGAAAGGCCGGTTATTTATAACAAGCGAAGTTTCAGGTTTAAAAAAGAAGACAGGTTCTTTTGGCACAGGATTACCAAGCTCTCTGGCATGCTGTAAATAATTATTTGCAACACAAATAATTTTCATTTGTCATCATATATTAACATTCACAGATTTTTTATTAAACCCTCTGAGCTTGATGGCTGTAATAACCTTTTTTGTTGAAACAGGAAAATCACCTTTTATCATCCAGTCGTAATACTGTGGTTCTGCATTGAAAACATCTTCAACGGATTTACCCCTGTGCTTGCCAAAATTAAACACCTCTGTATTATTATTATCATAAACAATATGCCCCACCAGATCCACATTCCTGATGTTATATGTAAAGTCATGCAGAGCCTGAATATCATTAACCACAGGGTGGGAAATTTTCCCATCATTATCTTCATATTCCGCATCCTTATACCTTTCAATCTGCGCCTGTAAAATCTCATAAGTGGCATTAACATCAGCTTCAGCGCTGTGGGCATTAACAAGCTGCTTTTTACAGTAGAACTTATATGCGGCTTTTAATGTTCGCTGTTCCATCTTGTGAAAGATATTCTGAACATCAACAAACCTCCTGTTCTTGAGATTAAACTCTATACCTGCCCTGAGAAATTCCTCAACGAGCATCGGGATATCATACTTATTGGAATTGTATCCTGCAAGGTCGCAGTTTTCAAGAAAAGCATAGAGGTCGCCTGCAATCACTTTAAAAGCAGGACAGTCTTCCACATCCTCATCTGTAATACCATGGACCGCTATAGCTTCTTCGGATATGGGAATTTCAGGATTGACCCTGACAGTTTTACTCTTCGTTTCACCATCGGGCAAAAGTTTAAGTACACTGATTTCAACAATCCTGTCAGTTACAACATTAGTGCCTGTAGCTTCAATATCAAAAAATGCAAGCGCCCTTGTAAAATTAAGTTTCATATTTCAACAGTTTTATAAATGTTTAAGTATTAGTCCTTTTTTATATAAGCGACTTAAATATTTACTAAAAAAATAAAAATGTAAAAACAAAACCAAACACACCCAACACA
>CAZSJF010000432.1:0-2246 GCA_964606705.1 uncultured Bacteroidales bacterium | reverse complement strand
ATTTACTATCCCCTGTCAGATAAAATGAATAATAAAAAGTATTATAATATTAACCCCGGTGTTTATTATATTACTTTTTATTATTCATTTTATCTGACAGGGGATAGTAAATATCACATAGGAAATTTTGATTCAAAAATTCCATATTCTGTATTTGATAATTATACACCACTAGATGCCGTTAAAAAAGACATACAGGATAATAAAATTGATACAAACAAAATATTTCAAGGACAAATAAAAAGTAATAGAGTAAAATTAATAGTAAAATAAGCTGTCAGTAACAAGCTTCGCACCACGAAAGAAATTGTTTATATTTGCAGTAGTGTGTTAATTCAGAAATATTATGGGAAAGTCGTTATTGTATTACTCCACTAACCTTCAGGCTAAGCCGCTTAATTTCAGGGAAGCTTTGCTTAAAGGTATAGCACCAGACAAGGGCCTTTTCATGCCGGAACAAATGCCTACAATCTCTTTGGATGAGATAAAAAGTTTTTCGGAAAAGGAATATTACGAGATAGCATTTGCTGTTACGAATAAATTCCTGAATAATGATATTCCTGAAGGTGATCTTCTGCATATAGTAAAGGATGCATATAACTATGATGTGCCTTTGGAAAATGTTTATGAACGGAAATATGTGATGCGCCTTGATCAGGGGCCGACAGCATCATTCAAGGATTTTGCCGCACGCATGATGGGAAGGCTTATGCAGTATTACCTCAAAAAAGAAAGCAGAAAACTCCTTATCCTTACTGCCACTTCAGGCGATACGGGAAGTGCGATAGCAAATGCATTTTACGGGTTGGACAACATAAAAGTGGTAGTGCTGTTTCCCGAAAAAGAAGTTACCGCAAGGCAAAGGAAGCAGATGACTACGCTTCAGAAAAATGTCAGGATCATTGCGATAAACGGCAAGTTTGACGACTGCCAGGCATTGGTGAAACAGGCTTTTGCAGATAAAGAACTTGATTCTCTCAGCCTTTCCTCTGCCAATTCAATAAACATAGGGAGGCTTATTCCGCAGACAGTGTATTACTTCTATGCTTATGCGAGGTTATGCAGAAATGGAGAGAAAATAATATTTTCCGTTCCTTCGGGAAATTTCGGCGACATGATGGGCGGGCTTATTGCCATGAAGATGGGGCTTCCTGTGAAGAAATTCGTTATCGCCACTAACGAGAATGACGAGTTTCCGAAATATGTTGAAACAGGTGAGTATAAACTTATCATCCCTTCAAAAAACTGCATTTCGAGTGCGATGAATGTAGGGCATCCCAGTAATATGTCTCGGCTCTTTGCATTGTATGGCGGTATTATGGATGAAAAAGGAAACATAAAAAAGCAACCTGATAATGAACTTCTCAGAAAAGAAATATTCTCTGTCGGCGTTAATGACAAAGAAACCAGAGTAACAATAAAAGAAGCATACGAAACGCATAAGCTGCTGCTTGAACCGCATGGTTCTGTGGGATGGCAAGGGCTGTTAAAGTATCTCGGACATAATAAGGAAGATGACAATCCTGAACAGGTTTGTGTTTCACTTGAAACAGCACATCCTGCAAAGTTCCCTGAAGAAATACGCGATATCCTTTCCATTGACCCTGTACTTCCTCCAAGCCTTGAAGGAATTGAAGAAAAGAAGGAGTACTTTGTCAAAATGGAAAATGATTTCAATGAGTTTAAAACTTTTTTGAAAGACAATTATTGAACTAATGTGTGAAATTTAAATTAGTAATCTGTGTTTATCTGTGTTAATCTTGTGGTGCAAAAAAAATGATTTACCACAGATTCGCACAGATAAACACAGAAAATAGAATTACATTAATGATTATTATAATTGACAAATGAAATATATCGTTATTTTAGGTGACGGCATGGCAGACAGGCCTCTGGCTGAACTCGGCGGCAGGACTCCTCTTATGGCTGCCGATATTCCTCATATTGATGCCCTTGCCAAAGCAGGAAGAAGCGGCAAACTCATAACCGTTCCGGGCAATATGCCTCCGGGCAGTGAAGTTGCCAATCTCGGCGTACTGGGATATGATATAAATGAAGTTTTTGAAGGCCGCGGCGTACTTGAGGCGGCAAGCATGGGCGTTGAGATCAGGCCCGGTGAACTTGCAATGCGGTGCAATATAATCTGTATTGAAAATGAAAAAATAAAAAACCATTCGGCAGGACATATAACCACCAACCCAAACACACCCAACACACCAAACACACCCAACACACCAAACACACCC
>CAZSJF010000431.1:0-2252 GCA_964606705.1 uncultured Bacteroidales bacterium | reverse complement strand
CTATCAGCCCTGAGCCGTCGTGCATTGTCCTGATAATAGCAGTTTCACCTTTAAAATCGCATATTTCCGAATATTTAGGCTCCAGAATCACATTCCCGTTTTTATCAGCAACTCCGTATTGTATACCTGTGTAAATAAGAAAAGTGTTGTCGCTGCGTAAGGTAATTGTTTCATATTTCGGCTCAATAATCACTTTTCCTGTTATGTCTATAACGCCAACTCTTGCGGAAGATTCGGGTTTGAACAGAAAACAAGCATTCTCCTGAGAGTATAAATGACAGGTGAAAGCCGTTATAATAATAATTTTTAATAGAAATATTTTTCTCATGGATGAAGAGTTTGAAAATTCCTATAAAATTACAAAAAAAAGTAATTAATAAGCTAACGAATGTTGTTAGGAGAAAATTTAAGCAGAGATATCCTATATTCTTTTTCTTTCTTAACCCTTTCATGGATTGGTATTCTTATTTTTATTTTCTTTGTATAAAAATCACAAACATGTTATCTGTCAATAATCTCAGTGTTCATTTCGGAGGGTTTCATCTTTTTGACGAGATATCTTTTCTTATCAACCCGCGTGACAGGATAGGATTGACAGGGAAGAACGGTGCCGGAAAATCAACACTGATGAGGATTATAGCAGGCCTTGAAAATCCGTCTTCCGGCACTGTGTCAAAACCAAATGACTTTAATATAGGATACCTTCCGCAGGAGATTGACATAAAAGACACCCGTACCGTATTTGACGAGGTATATACTGCATTTGATAAAATACTGAGTTTAGAGAAAAAGATAAGTGCCATTAATGAGAAAATAAGCAGTATCACTGATTATGACTCACAGCAATATTATCAATTGCTCAGTGAACTGGATCACTGCGAGGAATATCTTAACATCTTCGGGAAAAAGAACATTGAACAGGATATGGAGCAGACATTGCTGGGCCTTGGTTTTGAAAGAAAAGATTTTACCAGAAATACCTCTGAATTCAGCGGCGGATGGCGTATGCGCCTCGAACTTGCCAAAATTCTTCTCAGAAAACCGCAGTTGTTCCTGCTTGACGAACCGACAAACCATCTTGACATAGAATCAATACAGTGGCTTGAAATTTTTCTGATAGGATACCACGGAGCAGTAGTTATAGTATCTCATGATAAGGCATTCCTTGACAATATTACTACACGGACCATAGAAATAGAATTAGGCAGGATATATGATTATAAGGCCACATATTCAAAATATATTGAACTGCGTAAAGAACGCAAGGCAATACAGCTTGCTTCATACAATAATCAGCAGAAAGCAATTTCAGATACGGAGCGTTTTATAGAACGTTTCAGATATAAAGCTACAAAAGCACGGCAGGTGCAGTCGCGGATTAAACAGCTTGAGAAACTTGATATAATTGAAGTTGATGATGAAGATATTTCAGCAATCAACATCAGATTTCCATCTGCTGTGCGTTCAGGAGAGGTGGTTGTCGAAATAAAAGACCTGTCAAAAAGATATGGTGAAAACCTTGTCCTGGAAAATATTGACCTGCATATTTTACGCGGGGAGAAAATTGCTTTTGTAGGGCGTAACGGAGAGGGTAAAACCACGCTGGCAAGAATTATCATGAATGAGCTGGAGCATGAAGGTGTTTGTAAGCAGGGGTATAATGTCAGTATCGGATACTATGCACAGAATCAGGCGCAGCGGCTGGATCAGAACAAAACAGTTTTGCAGACTATTGATGATATTGCTGTTGGCGATATTAGGAGTAAGATCCGTGATATTCTCGGTGCTTTCCTTTTCAGAGGTGATGATGTGGAAAAAAAAGTAAGTGTTCTTTCAGGCGGGGAGAAGTCACGCCTTGCCATGATACAGCTTCTGCTTAAACCATACAGCATGCTGCTGCTCGATGAGCCAACCAACCATCTGGATATCCGCTCAAAGGAAATACTTAAAAAAGCGTTGAACAAATATAACGGCACATTGATACTTATCTCCCACGACCGTGATTTTCTTAACGGACTTGTTGATAAAGTACATGAATTCCGCAACAGGAAAATAAAAACCCATCCCGGAGGAATACAGGATTTTCTGGAAAAGAAAAAGATCATCTCGCTGAAAGAACTTGAATTCAGGAGCAAACCCATACAATCAGTAAAAGATGAAAAGCCTGCTGAAAGCAAACTTCAATATATTAAAAAGAAAGAACTGGAGAAACAACAGCGTAAACTCAAAAACCACCAAACACACCCAACACA
>CAZSJF010000430.1:0-2254 GCA_964606705.1 uncultured Bacteroidales bacterium | reverse complement strand
TTACAGGGATATAGCGATGCATTTCACCATAAACTTCAATGCTTTTAATCACTTCTTTTTTATAAGCCTTCAGTCCGCAGTTGAAATCATGCAGTTTTATCCTTGTAAGCCTGCGTGTAGCCCAGTTATAAAGTTTAGTAGGTATGGTTTTGGAAACAGGGTCGTGGCGGATCTTTTTCCATCCTGAAACGAGGTCATAGCCATCCTGCTTTATCATCCTGTAAAGTTCTGGTATTTCATCAGGGCTGTCCTGCATGTCTGCATCCATTGTTATTACAACATCCCCTTCAGCGGCTTCAAAGCCTGAGTTCAGTGCGGCAGATTTTCCGTAATTCCTGCGGAACTTTATAGCTTTAATGTTTTTATCTTTTGAAGACAGATCTTCAATCACTTTCCATGACTTATCCCTGCTGCCGTCATCAACAAAAATAATTTCACAGGAAAAACTGTTGCTCTGCATGACCCTGACAATCCATTCATGCAGTTCTTTTAAAGATTCTTCCTCATTATAAAGCGGAATAACTAAAGATATATCCATGGTAAAACATTTTAAACTTCTGTTCCAAAAGGCGGTTGTTCTTTCTTAAGAAAAATAGATATTATTAACGAAAATATCGCAGACATTATTGCTCCATTAAAGATTCCTGAAACAGAAATCATTCCTGGTGTCATAAATCGTTTTGAAAAAGACATAGCAGCTTCTATCTGTTCATCTGATATACCAGAACTTGCCTCATACATTTTCTGCCTTGTAAACTCTATCATCTGGGCTATTAGTGAATGGTCAAAAAACTTAACAAATATATAAGTATAAATATTTAATAATATCATTGCATAAAGGCCTATCAGAAAACCCGACAAAAAACTTTTTCCATATTTAATATAACCTCCGCAATGCTTATCTCTATATATTTTTGTACCAACTACTATTCCGGCTATCATTACTACCCAGTTAATATATCCGATGCTTTGATTAATAAAAGGGTTAATAGATAAAATATAAAAAACAAGATTTACTAAAATCATTATAAAGCCTATAATCAATCCATGATGTAAGGAATTTTTATTTATTGAATTATTACTTTGTTCCATAATTTAATATTATTGTTTATACAAAAATAAACAATTTTATCTTACAAGTGTCACATTGCCTTTTTTGATAAATTTTTTCTCTCCGAAACATGTAATTTCAAGATAATACACAAATACTCCGGGGTCGCAGTCTTTACCTTTATATGTTCCATTCCAGCCTTGAGACATATCTTTAGTTTCAAATATCTTTTCACCCCACCGGTCATATATTATAAAATACAGTTCCATAATTCCGTTTCCACGCACATAAAGGATATCATTATTATTATCGCTGTTGGGCGTGAAAGTATTCGGGACAAAAATATAAGGTTCTTCGCATAGTACATCTATCACCCATATTGTAACGGTATCATGCCATTCGCAGCCATTTTCATCTGTCATTGTAAGGTAATATGTAGTAGTTTTCACCGGGCCTGCAACAGGGTCGGGGCTTGTGCTGTTATTCAGCCCTTCCTCTGGCAACCATTGATAAGTTGCACCGTTAAAATGTGAAGTATGAATATTTGTAGTTTGCCCGTTGTATATTGTATCATCGTCAACAGTTGTAATAATCTGCAGGTAAACAAGTGAATCCTTTACTTCAACATTGTCGGTTATTTCACATCCGTTTGCATCAGTAGCAGTAACAGTATAGGTGCCGCTGCATAAACCTGTCAGATTTGCAGATGTAGCACCATTACTCCACTGGTATGAATACGGGCCGGTGCCGCCGGAAATATCAGCATCTGCAGTGCCGCTGCATACATCTATGCAAACCCTGTTTGTGTGCGGCACATCCGCCGACAGCGCTGATGGCTCTTGTATAACCACATTAGTTATAGTTTTACAATTATTAGCATCCGTAACAGTAAGCGTATATGTAGTATCACACAATCCTGTCAGAGAAAGAATTGTTTCCCCTGTGTTCCACAGATAATCAAACGGAGGAGTCCCTCCCGAGACATTAATATTTATCTGCCCGTCACAATCACCATAACATGACGGATTATCCTTAACAGCATCAACATTGACATTAACAGAACCGACAACAACTGTATCAATGCCCTCACAATAACAACTCGAAGCTTTAACATAATATGTAGTCACAACAGTTACATTAACATAAATAAAATCGCTATACACAGACGAATTAAGAGTGTCGGTAAAAAGAGGAGAAGCTGAC
>CAZSJF010000429.1:0-2258 GCA_964606705.1 uncultured Bacteroidales bacterium | reverse complement strand
GCGGGTATGATCTTTATAAATCTGTTGACGGTGGCGTAACATGGGATACCGTATCAATTCATTCCCCCGATGTTATAAGGTTCCATCCGCTGAATCCGGATACAATATTTTTTGTTTTTGGCGGAGGATCTTTCAGTTCAGGTATTTATTACTCAACCGACTGCGGAGACAACTGGAACTCATTGTATTATTTTCCTTATATAACAGATATATCGGTTTCTTTGCATAACCCTCTGGAAATGTACTTTTCCACTTCCAACGCAGGAATATTTAACAGCACCAACGGCGGTTCTACATGGGATGCCATGAATGACAGCCTCGGCAATCTTAATATATTGTCACTCGAAGTTGTCCACCCTGCCGACACCAGTACAACAATCTCAGCAGGTGCTAATTACGGATTATATTACTACTCCACTTACTGGGTTAAGACAAATGCCATCAACCTCACCACCCACAGGATCAGGGCATATAACCCAGATAGTTCTGAATTATGGGCTGTTATAGGCAGCGGTACAGAATCCGACGGCATATACAAATCTTCGGATTTCGGTTCTTCATGGGATCTCAGTGAATTCTGGGAATCCTTAAGCGATGTGACCGTCAATCCGCTGAATAAGGATAACGTCTATGCATCTTCCCTTACATTAGGAGTTAAAGCAACATTTAACGAAGGCAGTGACTGGTATTATATGAACAACAATATAGGAGACCCTTCTGTTTATAGTCTGGCACAAAGCAAAGCCGATACTACACGTTTATATGCAGGGACTTCGCACGGATTGTATGTATATGAAATAACAACAGGCATCAACAACAAATATACAGTTGCATATTCAATCAACATTTATCCGAACCCGTGCAGCAACATGCTTAATATAATATTCTCAAATGCTGACAAAAAAGATGTGTCACTTGAAATATTTGATATTAAAGGACAGGAAATGTTCAACAAACAGTATAACAACATACAATCCTGCATTTCAGTGAATATTAATAAGTTTCCGAAAGGGATTTATTTTGTAAAAATTTCAAACGGCAGTATTTACAGAGCAGAAAAAATTATTGTGAATTAATTTTATACAATATGAAACAGGAATTGATAAAATCTTTCACACGCCGGTGGGAAAAGTATTTCGGCAAGGCTGAACTGCCAATAACATTCTTTTACAGCAATAATGACATGGGTGTAAAACATGTGCCAATACCAAAAGGAAGAAGCTGTATCATCTGTGAATTGTCAAAAGCCAGGAAAGGTTTATCATTATGCTACGAAGCCGATTCAATCGCCTGCGGAGGTGCTAAAAGATATCTCGGTTATACCAGCGAATTGCGCCCTGGTTTTGAATATTTCCTGTCATGCGGAATACCAGGCAAACTTGAAGGTGAGCGTTACAAAAAATCACCGGAAATTGTAAAGGAAATGATGAAGGGGTATAAAAACATACCGGCAAAAAAATATATTATTTTCAAAAGGTGGGATAAACTCGAAGAAGGCGACAATCCTGAAGTAGTTATCTTCTTTTCTGAACCTGATATATTATCAGGATTATTTACCCTGGCAAACTTTGATCAGATAGAGCAAAATGGTGTTTTTTCTCCTTTTGGAGCAGGTTGCGGCTCAATAGTTCACTATCCTTATATGGAAAAATACTCCGAAAATCCAAGAGCTGTCATAGGAATGTTCGACCCTTCGGCAAGGCCGTGCGTTAAAGAAAATATCCTTACATTTTCCGTTCCCATATCAAAATTTGAAAAAATGGCATCATATATGGATGAAAGTTTCCTGATAACAGACACATGGAAAGTCATTAAAACCCGTATAAAATAATAAAAGCAGCTAATCTGATTACTAAGTAATATTTCACGCAGAGACGCGAAGCCGCAAAGAAAAATTTAATTGTATGAATGAAAATGAATTGTCCGGAATAATTGTTGATTGTTGTTTTAAAATTCACACACAACTTGGGGCAGGATTATTTGAATCAGTTTATGAAGAAATTCTCGCCTATGAATTAATAAAGTCAGGTCTTGAAATAGAACGTCAGAAAGCTATACCTGTAATATGGGATGATTTAAAAATGGAACAAGGTTTTCGTGCTGATATTATTGTGGAAAATAAAGTTATTATTGAAATAAAGTCTGTGGAAACTATTGCACCCGTTCATAAAAAACTTTGAGCAGACCAAGTTTTCATACTGTCAACTTCAAGGAGGTAAGCAATTGTTTTTTATGAACGGGTGCAATAGTTTCCACAG
>CAZSJF010000428.1:0-2262 GCA_964606705.1 uncultured Bacteroidales bacterium | reverse complement strand
TGTGTTGGGTGTGTTTGGTTTTTTGTTTGCTGGTATAATCTTATTATTGTGTCCCCTGCTGCAGAACTGACCTTTAAATCAAAATGGGTTTTAAACAATGATGTTGTTGCTGATGTTGTTTGTGCAGAGATAACGGTTAATGTGTCGATGCTTTGGCTCCAGCTGATATTAAATACAGGATAGCCTTCTCCGTAGATCCATTGATCGAAGAAATCTGTGAAATCATTGCCTGTGGTTGTTTCTACACTTTGCCTGAAATCTTCCGTGGTTGCGTTGGAATAAGCATAAGTGCTTAAGAAATTTCTCATCGCTGCAAAAAACAGGGAGTCGTTGTTTATTTCATAACGCAGCATGTGCGTGACTGCGGCTCCTTTTCCGTATGATAACCTCCCGCTGAAAATTCTTTCAGGATTATCCAGGTCTTCATCAGGAACATAAACACTGCCGTCAGGATACCATTTTATGTAATCATGCCATGATTTTATCCATAAATCGGCGCGATCCTGCGATTCAATGTTCTGTATAGCTATATATTCCGTATATGAGCCTATGCCTTCATTGATCCATATGTCATTCCATTTGGCGCATGTTACATAATCTCCGAACCACTGGTGCCCAAACTCATGCGCATTACCCCAGCAAAATAGAAAATTCATACCGCTTATATCTGTCATAGTTGTATCCAGCACATCAAGGCCCATGGTGCACATGGTCTGATGCTCCATCCCTGTCCAGTTAACTCCTACAACACAATTACCGAACTTTTCGTTTTTAAAAGGATACATGCCCAGCTTTTCGGAATACACATATATTATTTCATTATCTTTTTCGATGGCTCTTAGGTGTATGGGGTAATAAACATCATCATGTATCAGAAGGTTTTGCATCAGCACTGTATCAGAAGTGTTTGGCAGATGGGCATAAGATGTTGTTTCTTCATAAGGGCCAACAACAAAAGATATCAGGTAATAAGCAATAGGATAATGAGTGACCCATTCGTATTTACATTTTCCGCCCGGCAGGATTGTTTCTGACATCAGCAATCCGTTGGAGCCTGTTTTATTTGTAGTATCTGTTGTGATATAAAAAGTGACAGAGTCAGCTTTATCTGCAACCACTTGTTTTACAGGAAACCATATTTTGGCGCCGTATGGCTCGCCCATGCTGAATGAATGGGTATTTCCATAGTAAGAAATACAAAAAATGCCATCGTTGAATTCTGTTTCGGTTCCATTTCCGTCGCCATGATAATAGATACGGACAGAGAACGGTTGCCCCTGTACGATAGGAGAAACCAAAGGAACCAGCACTATATCATTTTCGTGCAGGAATGTATTTGACACATCATTAACAAAGACGGAGTCAACAACCATATATGTCTGCCCTTCAATAAGCGTGTCAATAAGGTCAATGGCAAATGTGTCAAGCTGTGCCGCCGTTACAACAGAGTTTACTGTTACGTTGCCGCTGATGGCGGTTGATGCATTGCTTATGTTCAGGTCAAGAACATATTGCTTTACATCGTATTTATCTTCCAAAACGTTTTGTGAGAAGATAATCTGGTTGGAAAATGTTAGGAATATTACTGTTAAAATCAATGGTCTTTTCATGGGTTTATATTTTTTTGTCAGACTTTGCATATTGAGCGGAGTCGAAATATGCAAAGTTAATAAGTCGATATAAAATTAAATAAAAGAACCAGCAATTACAAATTTATTTCATCCGGGGTTTTTAAAAACAGCTTTTATTTTATCCAGAGCCATAAATGAAAACGGCAGAATTATGAAAATGGCAGGGACGAGAAGCCTGAATCCGTAAGAACCCAGCTTTGGAGCAATAAGAAGCAATAAAATGTAGTAGCAGAAAATAAAAAGGTGTGCCGTAATTTCCCATATTTCAAAATTTCTTTTTTCCCTTATTCTGAAAAATATGTAAATGAAATAACCAATCCACATTATTGTCCAGTGTGGACGCCAGAGATATGCGGGTTCTAAAGGAGTGAGAAAACCAAGGCAGAATAATACTTTTTTGATAAAGTAACTGAAAGAAAAACCATCCTGCCGGAAGAAATGTACGCCGAAGAAAATACCTTCTGTCGGCAGGAAAACCCATCCTCCGCAGACAAGGTGATTTCTGATTGCAAGAAATGATGAGGATAGAACAAGAATGAGAATGAACAAAAAAATATTGGACACTCTTGCTTTTTTTTGCTTTATAAAATAGTACACTGCAATAATAATTAAAACAATTCCGAATAAAAGA
>CAZSJF010000427.1:0-2263 GCA_964606705.1 uncultured Bacteroidales bacterium | reverse complement strand
TTGTGTTGGGTGTGTTTGGGGGGGTTGTGATATGTATCCTACATTATATAAGGTGGCAAGTATTTCAGGCCTGCTGTCAACAGGAAAACCTGAACGTTCCCACTGTGTTTTTATCTGTTTCATGTATAGTGCCGCATACAGGTAGGAATAATAATGATTCCTGAAAGATGTCAGCCTCTTGAATCTTTCACTGTCAACGTCGAATGTGTGGAAATCAAGCATATGTTCGTATTTTTTGCCAATATAGAAGATAGATGACGAGTCTTTCAGATACTTTTCGATATTTATTGCAGTTTCGGTCTTTATACCGGTAACACCGAGGGAAAAAACAGATTCGACTGACAGTATTTTCAAAGGGCCTATCCACTTTTTAAAAGCCTCCCTGTCCGAATTGAACAATCTTATCTGTTCTCCGATGAGGAGGGCGACAAGCAGGCGGGGTTCCACACCTGTCATTTCACCTACTGAATCTATCAGTGCCTTATCTTTGGCAACAGCTTCCTTGAAAACACTCCATTCTGCTATGTTCATCCAGTAAAAAATACTTCCTTTTACTGTTTCTACCTGTGTTTTTTGCTTATCCGCCTCATATTGCTTTATTTCACCGAGATATTCTTTGTTCTCCTGCATATATAAATTCACAGCATCTATCATCCGTTCCGTTTCACATATATTTTTGCTTCTGATATACGCATTAAGTATGTATTCGGCATTAACAGGGCAGTATTTGTTTAATATCAGGAGTTTGTGAAATATCCCTGATTCTTTCTGTTTTATGGATGCACTGTCCATCCTGAAAGACTGGTTGTATTTGTCCTTTATCTCCTGGAAATACCTGTCGTTATAATCTGCGGTTCCGGGGTCGTCTGTAATATGTAATTTAACGGCAAGAAAGGCAGCCGTAAAAAACAGGCCTATTATTGTAAATAATCCTGTAAGTATAAAGAAAGTATATCGAAATATTTTTTTAGACATATGAATAATCCTGATGATTATTTTGTGCAAATATATACAAAAACTTATGGAATTTCCAAAAGCAAAATATATTAGTTTTTGTTATACTGATGAAAATGTTATTTTTGTATAATCTTGAATTTGTTTCCGGGATTTGATAAAAATAAGTTATTGAAAAAGATACTTTACATATTTTTATTTATAACGGGCTGTATTAATTGTACTATGGGGCAGTCTTTTTTTTCTGATTCACTGCCTGCTTCTTCTGACAGCATCACTGTTGATTCATCAAGTGATAATAATTATATGCCTAAGGATATGATGTTTATTCCTGCAGAGGTATTATATAATCATATATGGAATAATTACACTATCAGGTATAATACTGTTAATTTTACAAATAAGGAAGACACGATAATGATTATCTTAAGGGAGCCGAAGGATAATGCATATGTTCATCCTGTAAGGGGAAAGGTAATTTCCCGCTATGGTCCCAGGGGCAGAAGGATACATACAGGAACAGATGTCAAATTACAGCTTGGCGACAGTGTGTTATGTGCTTTTGACGGCATAGTCAGGCTTGCGAAAGTTTTCAGCGGCTACGGCAACCTTGTATTGGTCAGGCATAACAATGGGTTAGAAACGCTGTATGGACACCTGTCTAAGATATGTGTAAGGGAAAATCAGGTGATCCATGCCGGAGATTTAATCGGGTTGGGAGGCAGGACAGGGCGTGCTACTACCGAGCACCTGCATTTTGAAACCAGGATCTTAGGAGAACCTTTCAATCCGGAAAAATATATTGACTTTGAAAAATTTTCTCTCAGGTGTGATACTCTTTTTTGCCACAATGGCAAGGTAGAAATCAATTCTACTGATTTTACAAAAAAAACAAATGTCGAAGTTAAAGGGGAAAATATTGTAAATGCCGGAAAAAACAAAGTTAATTATGTCATAAAAAAAGGAGATACATTATACTCTCTTGCCAGAAAATACAATACCACAGTTAATGAAATCTGCAAACAAAACAAAATTACGCCTTCAACAAAACTGAAAATAGGGATGGTGTTGAAAATTAATTAGCCGGTTGGCACTTTGCTTGGGTGTATGACAGATTACACAATATTATATTAAACGTATTATTGATAAAGATTCCTCACTCCGTCTACCTTCACTAAAGTTTCGGCAGCCTCGTTCGGAATGACAATTTCTATTTTTATTGGGTGTATGGGGGGAAGAATCTTTATCAATAATACGTTTAATATAATATTGTGTAATCTGACACACACCACCAAACACACCCAACACA
>CAZSJF010000426.1:0-2264 GCA_964606705.1 uncultured Bacteroidales bacterium | reverse complement strand
CAATTATACTTTTAATAACTTTTGTAAACCACGCATGTAGTATTTCAGATATTCAATATTTTTGAGATCTTTTATTTTTTTGAAAATATAACCTGGCCTGAAGTAAAATGAAGAATAAGCCTTTTGCACATACTTATATAACATGTCAACCGGAATTTCAGAAAGGCTGACAAGAGGTTTCCCTCCCAAAGCATAGATGCTTTTTGACCAGTCGCTGGTGAGTTTGTTCTGTTGTTTTGCTATCTCATAGAGTTCTGTGCCGGGATATGCTGTGGCTATGGAATATTGTACATAATCAAGATTAAGATCTTTTGAAAAATCCAAGGTTTCTTTTATGTCAGCCTCGGTTTCTTCGGGTATGCCGAACATGAAATAGCCCAAGACCTTGATACCTGCCTCATTAGTTAATTTTACGGCTGTTCTTATCTGTTCAGGCGAAACTCCTTTTTTCAGTTTTTTCAGCATCCTCTCGCTGCCTGATTCTATTCCGTAAGCTATCATATAACACCCAGCCTGCTTCATCTTTTCGAGTAATTCTTTACTCACAAGATTAACCCTTGTTTCACAATGCCATTTGATCTTTATTCTGTTCTGTATTATCAGGTCGCATATTTTCATGGCGCGTTCCTTGTCAAAAGTAAATGAATCATCGTAAAAGACAATCTCTCTTATTTTATATTCATTTACCAGATGAGTGATTTCTTTGATGACATTTTCAGGGCTTATGGAACGGAATCGCTTTCCTGTGACGGGCTTGGAGCAATATATACACTGGTATGGGCATCCTCGGCTCGTCATCATGCTGGTTGCAGGAGAATACAGCGTCTTCATGTATTTGCTGTATATGCTGATATCAATTAATTCCCTTGCGGGAGGAAGTATTGTGTTCAGGTCTTCAATAAAATTTTTAGGAAGGTTGTTTATTATCTTGCCATTGCTTTTGTATGCCAATCCGTCAATTTCGTTTACCGGAATATTTTTTTCTATGCTGTTTATCAAATCATTCATCCTGAATTCACCTTCACCCTGAACGATGTAGTCAAATGCAGAATTTTCCTGAAGAAGCTGTTCGGGCATGAGGGTTGCATGCGGGCCTCCGGCTATAATGACCAGTTCTGGAAAGCTGCTCCTGATTTTATTGACTATATCTATTGAATTGTAAACCTTGGGCGTAACAATGGATATTCCGGCAGCTTTTATTTCCTTCTCTCTGATAAAACTGAAAAGCACAGGGTAATCCGGCTTTTCTATATTGTAATCTTTTATGTAAACATTATGGTTGTTCGCTTTTAAAACGGATGCAATATATAAAAGGCCCAATGGCGGATTGACAAAGGAAATGTTCCCATGCGGATTGATCAGCAGAATATTCATAATAAAAAATGATAATATGCTTTGAATTCAAAGATAAAATTACGAAAAATTTTTAATAAAACCCGTTTCTTTTTCTTAAAAACCATTCAGCAGACAAAAATATGACTATCAGAAAAAGAACCCATTTAAGATTTATTATATCTTCAAATTGTTTCTTTGAGTATGAAATGCTTTTTACATCCTCCCTGTTTCTAACAGCTTTAATCAGTTCATCAATCTGTGATGGGTAATACATCCCGCCGTTATGTTGTTTGCTCAGGTTATACAAAAGATTATGGTCTGCCAGGACATTTGCGGTTTCTATATTTAGAGCATTAACACTGAATTTCCCTCTTTTCTGGAATATTTTATCCCCTACCTTTACCTGTGCCGTGTAACTGTATATGCCGACAGGAAAGGTGCCTGCATCAAGGCGGTAAGCATTGAATGTTTTGGAAAAAACAAAAGGAAATTTTTTATTCTGCACATTGATTATAGTGATGCTGACATCGGGTTCATTGATGAGCTCATAACTTTCGTTATATACTTCGGCATCAATATCTACAGATTCATTTTCATAGTAATTGCTTTTTAAAGTTATCCTGAAAAGGCTTTTATCTTCTTTTACGGACAGGTATTGCACCATCTTGCTGACAAGTTCATTGAAAGCATTATGATTCTGCTGCCGTGCGAAATCGTTTAATCTCCATTTCCATATACCTTCACCTGTGATGACGCCTGTTTTTACCTCGTCAGTTTCATTAAAGACAATCAAAGGTTGTTTAGTTTCAACACTTCCTATTTTCTGATAACACAGTGCATCAACTGAGTTTGAGGTGTTGTAATCCCCGAATGTCACGCCACAGCAATTTCAATTCGGGGATTACAACACATAAAACTCAGTTTATGGA
>CAZSJF010000425.1:0-2265 GCA_964606705.1 uncultured Bacteroidales bacterium | reverse complement strand
ACTGATGATGAATTTTGAGGTGAAAGAAAAGGGAAGCGAAATATACAAGCCTTCAAAACTTCATGAATTCAGCATGTATATTGACGGGAAATGGTATTCACTGAATGCAAAACCGGGGACATATAATGACAATGACCCTATCGGGGTACTTGATGTTACTATACTTTCAAAACTCATCCTTGATGAAATTCTCGGGATAAAAGATCTGAGAACGGATAAAAGAATTGATTTTGTAGGTGGTATCCGTGGCCTTGGCGCATTAAAGAAAAGAGTTGACAGCGGCGAAATGGCTGTGGCTTTTACTTTATATCCTGTATCTATGAAACAGCTTATAAATATTGCTGACACAGGTAACATCATGCCTCCTAAGACAACATGGTTTGAGCCTAAATTAAGAAGCGGGCTTGTTGTACATACCCTGGATTAATTAACTTTAAAATCATAATTATATGTTACAGAGAGTACAATCACTCTATCTGAGTTTAGCTTTTATTCTTATTGTGTTAACATTCGTATTCCCTGTTGTTAATTATTCATTTTATGGCAATAACATTCAGGGATACCATTTCAGTACAGCGAATAACGAATTGCTGATATTAAAACTGAATGAAGCCGGCTCTGTGTTTTTCATGGTTCTTATGGTTTTTTTACTGGCGGCTGTCGGTATTATGTCACTTGTTTCTGTTTTTATGTACAAAAAACGTGTAATGCAGAATATTGTGGTTGCATCTGCAGTACTGCTGAATGTGGTATTTATAATCTGCATGTACTTCTTTATTGACGGACTTGAAACAAAACTTTCAAGCAAAGCGCATCCTGAAATAGGTGCTGTATTTCCGCTTATTGCAGTTGTATTGATGTATCTCGCAGGAAAGGCGATACGTAAAGATGAGGCGAGGGTGAGGGCAGCTGACAGGCTTAGAAAAACATAGTATTACACCTGTACGAAATTATACAATAATGAAAAAAAACTTATTAACTGTAATTTTATTTACGGTGGTTGCAATATCAGATTCTTTTGCACAGGATTTAAATTCCGATGCAGAAAAGTATTTCAGATGTTATATGGACGATATGAAATTTTATGAGATGGTTTCAAAGTCGTTTCCAACTCTGGATGATTGCAAGCTTGTTTTTAAGGATAGTATTGCTTTCAAATACTTTGAATGGACTGATAATATCAAAAACAACATAAAAAAACTTGACAGCGTGGTCGTTTATGAAGATATCAAATTAGACTCGTTTTATTTAGAAAATATTACTGATAAGAAAAATTATCCGGGAGGAATGGCTAATATCAAAGATTACTTAAACCCGGGAATTACTTTTTACCAGGTAAAGTATCTGAAAAAAATAGGAGACCATTATGGTATGACATACAATAGTTTTGTGAACATAAAAGGGAAGTGGGTTTTTTTTCCAAAACCATGGCAGGCATTTAAATCTTCAAAATAGTCAAAAAATAACTAGGTGTAATCCGTAACACAGATAATTAGCTTATTTTTGTTTAAAATATACAATCATGCGTGTACATTTTATTGCCATTGGCGGAAGTGCGATGCACAACCTTGCTGTTGCACTGCATAAAAAAGGTTATTCAGTCACAGGCTCTGATGATGAGATTTTTGAACCGTCAAAAAGCCGCCTGGCAAAATACGGCATACTGCCAGAGAAAACAGGATGGGATGAAAATAACATAAATGAAAAACTGGATGCGGTAATACTCGGAATGCACGCAAGGGCAGACAATCCAGAACTTCTGAAAGCAAAACAACTCGGACTGAAAATATATTCATTTCCCGAATATCTTTATGAGCAGTCAAAAGACAAAACAAGGGTGGTGATAGGAGGGAGCCACGGCAAGACTACTATAACAGCAATGATACTGCATGTGCTTAACTGCAATAATGTTGATTGCGACTACATGGTGGGCGCACAGCTTGAAGGATTTGATGTGATGGTGAAGCTTTCCGACAATGCAAAATATACCATACTTGAAGGTGATGAATACCTGACCTCGCCCATTGACCGCAGGCCTAAATTCCATGTATATAAGCCGGATATAGCATTGATAAGCGGTATAGCATGGGACCATATAAATGTATTTCCGACTTTTGAAAATTATGTTGAGCAGTTTAAAATATTCACTGATATGATTTCTATCAACGGTTCTTTGATATATTGTGCGGATGACAAAGAGGTCTGTAAAGTGAGCGTTTCGGCAAGGAGCGATATAAAAAAAAAACACCAAACACACCCAACACA
>CAZSJF010000424.1:0-2282 GCA_964606705.1 uncultured Bacteroidales bacterium | reverse complement strand
TATTTTCTTCGACAATGAAGATAATATATGTATATGGTTAGTAAACCCTCCTATTTTAATAGGATAGCATTCAAGATTATTACATATACCACCCAGATAGCTAAATAATTCTTCTTCTATTTCCTTTTTTATCAGGTTTTCACGATTTTTAGTGCTAAAGATAATATGCACATACATTTTTACTAATGACTGAGCCATATACTATTTCGCCCTTTCAGGGCTTTTGTTTTATTTATATTTTTATATCGTAGGGCGTTGCCCTACATTCACTTATATAACGCTTTCAGCGTTTTTGTGAATATTATTTACTGTTTTTTATTTGTCTCTCCCAAAAACACCCACACTATTCCTCCATACAGGGATATATCAAACAATGCAGGAAAGAATAACCCCTCGCTGCCTTTAGCCATAGAATAAAATATCATACACAAAAGCACCACAACAACAAGCCTTGTAATAAAATTGTTATATTTAAGTAAACTCTGCATAACCAATAATGTTTATTCCGTTTTTTTAATTCATTTCAAATGTGTAAATATTAAACTTTTCAAATGGAATTACACCAAAATCTTTAACTGTTTTTATTTTTTCAGTTCCTTCTTCGTCTAAATTAATTATAGAAGAAGATTCATAGAATACTTTAAATAAATACAATTCTGAATCTTTTGCAGAATAGTTAAAAGTAATATCTTCCTCCCATCTTGTAGAACTTCCGCCATAATGCATTATTGTGAATAAACCTTTTTCTATCGACACATCTTTATACGGATCGCCCCATCCCCCGCCATAATCATAACTCCAGACAACATTTTCATTATAAGCGACAAGTGTAAAATTATCTATATCTTTACCGAAGTATATTAACAACGGCCTTTTAGCCGTATCTGTTATTCCCGAAACAGTATCATTACTATCATCTATTTTATATATTATAATCAAATCAATTAAATTATCATTATTTATATATCCTGTTGTAGTATCTAAAATTTCATATCCCTTTGGCGTGTATTTATCTAAATCCGTTAGTTTAATACTATGATTAAAATCCTGTGCGATAATAAAATTAATTTGTATTATTAAAATCCCAATCAGTATTGTTTTTATTCTTATCATAATTTTAATTAATAACTCAATTACAACTGGGCAATAACAGCATCTGTCATCTGCATTGTTGTTACAGCACCCTGTTCAATGGCTTTAGCAGAGCCGGACAGTTTCATCATGTCATAAGTTTTTACTTTACCCTGTTCAATCACTCTGCCTACAGCTCCTGTAATTTTCTTTGCAAGTTCATTTTCACCTATATGTTCAAGCATCAGGCATGCAGATAATATCATTGCCACAGGATTAACAATAGAAGGGTTCAGATCTGCATATTTAGGAGCAGAGCCGTGAGTAGGTTCAAACACGCCAACCTGGTTTTCAGGGTTGAACTGTGCCGAACAGGCAAAGCCAAGCCCGCCAATAAGACCTGCAAAACCATCAGAAACGATATCACCGAACATATTTTCAGAAACGATGACATTATAGTTTTCAGGATTTTTTGTCAGCCACATCATCATCGCATCAATGTTAACATCTTCCACTCTTATATCAGAGTATTCCATTTTGCTCATTTCCTGCGCTATCTTAAGCATCATACCTGATGTTTCACGTATTACATTGGGTTTTTCGCATAAAGTAACTTTATTAAAGCCTCTTTTCTTAGCATATTCAAAAGCAGCTTTTATAATGCGTGAAGCATATTTCTTTGTAACTATACGTGTAGAAACAGCCAGTTCCGGGCGCGGACACCATTCAAAATTATCTTTGAATTTTTTATGGGTCATAAGAGCATTGTAAACATTGTCAGGAGGGTTGGTCCATTCAACGCCGCCATAAAGCCCTTCCGTATTCTGGCGGAATATCATCACATCTATTTCAGGTTCTTCAATCACTCCGCCTTTCCCGCGGCGTACAAAGTTGAGAGGGTTGCCTTTCAGTGTTTTACATGGACGCATACAAATGTCAAGGTCAAATTTCTGCCGCATTGACACAATAGGGCTGTAATAAACATAACCTTTATCCTTTAATTCAGGAGATAATTCCGCAGCAGCTTTATCTTTAGGCTTGGAAGTAATAGCCCCGAAAAGGCCTATCTTATGTTCTTCCAGCAGTTTAACGGTCCTGTCAGGAAGAGGGTTGCCTTCCTTGCACCAGAATTCCCATCCTATGTCTGCATTTACATAATTTGCCTGAAAGCCGGCTTTACCAAGAAGCCTTAATGTTTCTTCCAGAACTAT
>CAZSJF010000423.1:0-2300 GCA_964606705.1 uncultured Bacteroidales bacterium | reverse complement strand
AATATGAAACAAAAGAGCCCGAATTTGTAGGTTATGTATTAGAGGAATATGCTTTATATAAGGAGAAATCAGATTATGTTGACAGATTAAGCCTGAAAGAAATTAAAAATCTCTCGGGGGATTCTTTAGTGTCACTTTTAAATGTTATAAAGAAATATGAAGCTGATATACATTATTCAGGAAAACTTCCTGCTGATAATGTCAAAAAAACATTAACCGATAATTTATCTCTGAACAATATCAATATCCGTTCAGAATCACCGATTGAAAAAAAACGTGAAGAATATAAACAGAACACCGTTTTTTATCTGAATTATAAAAAAGCCATACAAAGCAAGGATTACTTCATTGTTGAAGGCGAGACCAGTAATAATGAAGATGAAATAGCTTTTGCAAAAGCTTTTAATGAATATCTGGATGGGGGATGTTTTGCAATAGTATTTCAGGAAACAAGAGAAAACAAGTCTTTGACTTATGGTGCTTATGCAGGATATAATCTTTCTTTTTATAAAGACAAAAAAGGATATCTGGATGCTTATATAGGCACTCAGGACGATAAAACTATTGAATCAATGCAGACAATGAATAATATAATAACAAAATTGCCTGAAAAATCCGATAGGATAGAAAAAGTAAGAGCATCTTTATTATTATCCATTAACTCACAGCGTCCTTTATTCAGGAATTTGTCCCCATGGGTTGAATATTGGAAAAAACAAGGTTATAATGATGATCCGAGAAAATACAGGGTGGATGTATATAAAAAAATGACCTTTGATGATATCATGTCATTCTATAAGAAGAATATTTCCGGCAAACCGGTTGTTTATACTGTTGTAGGCGACAAGAGCAGATTAGACATGAATGAACTGGCAAAATTCGGTAAAATTATTGAAGTAAAAGAAGAAGATATTTTCCGAAAATAACATCAAACGTCAAACATCAAACATAATTTTTATTTTTGTAAAGTAATTTCAAAACTTTCTTATGAAAAATTATAGAATATTACTTGTTTTACTGGTAATCAGTATTTCAATAAATCTCTCTTCTTCCCAGATTTTAAAGCCGGTAAAATGGTCTTTCAGCACAAAGCAGATAAATGAAACCGAAGCCGAACTGATATTTACCGCAAAAATTGATAAAGGCTGGCACCTGTATTCCCAGGATATTCCCAAAGACGGCCCTGTGCCGACTTCCTTTAATTTCGAGAAAAACAAAAATTATTCCCTTGCAGGAAAAACCATCGAGCCAAAACCATCAGAAAAATTCGATGAAAACTTTGAAATGAACGTAAAATATTTTTCCAAAACCACTGACTTTATCCAGCAAATTAAAATCCTTTCGGAAAAACCTTTTGTTGTCAAGGGGTATCTTGAATTTATGTGCTGCGATGACAAGCAATGCCTGCCTCCCGAAACAGTGAATTTTGAAATACCTGTAAAAAAAGAAATTATCAAAGATTCTTCAAAAGCACAGAAAGATACTGTTCAGGACAGCCTGGCTCCAAATGGCAAAAAAAGCGATACGCTAAATATTCCTCCTGTAAAGAATGGTGCACAAAATCCCGGCGCTCCTGAAAACAAGTCATTATGGGTATTTTTCATTATAGCTCTTATTGCAGGTTTTGCCGGCTCCCTCACACCATGTGTTTATCCCATGCTCCCTATCACTGTCACTTTTTTCATGAACAGGAGCCGGAACAAGGCCAAAGCCCGCACAGATGCAATATTATTCGGATTATCGGTGATTTTCATTTACACTTTTCTCGGCATACTTATTACAGTTCTGTTTGGCTCTGATTCCATACGCAGTATAAGCAACCACTGGCTGACAAACATAATATTTTTCCTTCTTTTTGTATTTTTTGCACTGTCATTGTTCGGGATGTTTGAATTAATACTGCCGTCATCTCTGACAAGCAGAACAGACAGGCAGGCAGATAAAGGCGGATTTACAGGCGTTTTCTTTATGGCCCTTACCCTTGTACTGGTTTCATTTTCATGTACTGCACCTTTTATAGGAGGCATACTCGTGGAAGCCGCTTCAGGAAGCGTTTTTAAACCTGCCATAGGAATGTTCGGGTTCTCACTGGCTTTTGCACTGCCTTTCACTTTACTGGCATTTTTCCCTTCATGGCTTGCCAGAATGCCGAAATCGGGCGGATGGATGAATACCGTCAAAGTGGTTCTCGGATTTATCATCATTGCTTTCGGATTTAAGTTCCTGCTTGTTCCTAACGAATATTTACAATGGCATATCGGTAAAGAAATTTTTATAGCAATATGGACCATATTATTTCC
>CAZSJF010000422.1:0-2314 GCA_964606705.1 uncultured Bacteroidales bacterium | reverse complement strand
AAGAATATTCATAATCTTAATCTTCCTTTTCTTAAAAACATCAAGCATTCAGATATTGAACTGATACTTTCCATGATTGACAAAAAAATAAATACACCTCTGACTTCCAGTGCAGGCAGGCTTTTTGATGCAGTTGCAGGAATTACAGGAATATGCCCTTTGTCTTCGTTCCATGCCGAAGCCCCTATGAGACTCGAGTCAGTTGCTGATATTAACTGCTCTGACAGATATTCATTCGATTTCAACAACAAAGTGTCTTTTATCCCTGTTATCACAGAAATTGTAAAAGATATGAAAAAAAATGTACCTCTACCAATAATATCTTCCAAGTTTCATAATACAATTATTTCTGTTATTTTTGCAGTAGTCAATAAAATTGAAAAAGAATATAATATAAAAAAAGTTGTTTTGTCAGGCGGAGTTTTTCAGAACAGATATTTGCTTGAAAGGACAGAAAAATTATTAACAAGCCATGATTACAAGGTGTATATCAATAGCAAAATTCAATCAAATGACGGAGGCATTGCTCTTGGACAGCTTGCAATCGCAGCAAAAAGAAGAATGATAAATAGTTTATAAACTAATTTTATGTGTTTAAGTATTCCGGCTAAAGTTTTATCAATAGAAGGTGACAAAGCAAAAGTCTCTGTAGGCGGTGCAGAATATGATGCAAGTCTGCAGCTTATTGATAATGTTAAAATCGGGGATTATGTTCTCCTGCATACAGGATTTGCAATACAAAAACTGGATGAGGAAGAAGCCATGGAAACAATACGCCTTATAAATGAGCTTGGTGAAATTGACGAACAGATCAGGCTTGATGAAGAAAAATAATTCATGGAAAACTTCAATAAAATATTCAGGAAGGATATAAGCATTCTTGCGGTGTTTCTTATTGTGGCTTTTATCTGTTATTTCCCTGTCATGAAAGGCCCTTTTCTGTTTGATGATGAGCAGTTCGTTGAGAAAAACATATATGTTCATAATTTTAATATTTCCAAAATATATACTACAAGTGTTACAGAAGGTGCCCATATAAGCGGTAATTTCTATCGCCCCAACCAGCAACTTGTGTATGCTATTATTTACCATTTTTTTAAAATGAATACATTCCCATACCATTTGGTATCTGTATTGTTCCACCTGATGAATGTTCTCCTTATTTTTAAATTATTATCATACCTGAAATTCAGCAGGCTTTCTTCTTTTATTTCATCACTGGCTTTTCTTATACATCCTATACAGACAGAAGCTGTCAGCTATATTTCAGGCTTGTCTGAGCCACTGGGACTGTTTTTTATGCTGTCAGGCCTGTATATTTTTGTTAAAATATTTTTTGTGAAAGTTCAGAAAAAAAGAAATCTTTTCCTGACATTATCAATACTACTGTTCATATCATCCTTTTTCAGCAAGGAAAACATGATAGTAATTTTTCCTATCATTCTGATATTATGCCTTTACCTGAAAATCAGGAATAAAAAGATAATAGACAGATTTGTTGTTATATCTGTTGTTTCTGTGGGCATCGTCACAATTTGTTATACAATTCTAAGAATGACTGTTTTCAATTTTGCCGATTCGGTAGCTCTAACTCAGGAAAAGAATATTTATACTGATAACCTTGGTGTAAGAATAATAACTTTTATAAATATACTTTACGAATATTTTGTAATGATATTTTTCCCTTTAAGGCTTAATTATGAAAAGCCGTATACCTGCTATATTGATTTTAAAGACCCTGAAACAATGCTTGGGATAAGACCTGAAGCATTGTTTGGAATACTATTAATTTTATTTCTCATATTTATAATTTTCAGATACAAGAAAAATCCAAATATATTTTTAGGACTGACGTGGTTTTTTGCGGCATTAATACCCTATTCAGGAATATTTCCGCTTAATGCCATGTATCTTGAACACTGGCTTTATATTCCCATGATGGGCATAGTAATATTATTTGCTAAACTTATTGAACATATTAAAAACAAAAAATTTGCACCTATACTTATTATCCCTTTAACTTTTGTATTTATTTTATTTGGCATAAGGACTTATTCAAGAAATCAGCAGTGGGCTGACTATGAAAAATTCTATCTTAATGAAATTAAATACACAAAAAATTCTGTCCGTATTTTTAATAACCTTGGCATGTATTACTTTGTTAATAAGCAATATGAAAAGGCACTTAATTATTACAACAAAGCCATAAACACCGAAGATATATTTTCACAGCCGCATTACAACATTGCCTCCATATATATAAACATAGCTGTTGAAAAAGACCCTAATAAACCGGATCTTGAGTATATGAATA
>CAZSJF010000421.1:0-2332 GCA_964606705.1 uncultured Bacteroidales bacterium | reverse complement strand
ACATGTATCCGTAATTCCTGTTAAGGTCAACACCATATACATATCCTGATGGCGGCGGCATGTGGCGCAAGAACATGCGTGACAACGGCGGTGGTGTATATGGTGTTGACCTTAACAGGAATTACGGATACATGTGGGGTTGTGATGATACAGGTTCTTCACCGGATTCAACGGGGGAAACATTCCGTGGGCCGTCAGCATTTTCCGAACCCGAAACACAGGCGGTGAAATGGCTAAGCGAATACTATAACTTCAGGCTTGCACTGAATTATCATACATACAGCAATCTTCTGATTTATCCGTGGGGTTATAACAATACTGCAACTCCTGACAGCCTTGTTTTTAAAACGTTCGGGACAGTCCTGTGCGAACAATATGATATTATTGATGGTACTGCTATGGAAACAGTAGGTTACGTATCCAACGGCGATTCTGATGACTGGTTTTACGGCGAGCAGGGCACAAAAAGCAAGACATTTGCTATGACACCGGAACTTGGTGTTGAAACTGATGACTTTTGGGCTCCTTTTGACAGGATAATCCCTATCTGCAAGGAAAATATAAATCAGAATCTTAACCTTGCACGTCTGGCATTGAAATATGCCAGGGTCAGCGATGCTTCTCCTTCAATAATTTCAGATACTGCCGGATATTTCATATTTGATATTCAGAGGTTGGGATTGGACAGCCCTGCCACATTCACTGTTTCTGTCACTCCTCTCGGAAATGAAATTACAGGCACAGGTTCATCAAAAGTATTTACGGGAATGTCGTTGCTGGAAAAAATAACGGATTCAATTTCTTATACATTGAACTCAGGTTTGATGTCAGGACAGGAAATAAAATATGTACTTTCTGTTGATAACGGGTTGTATGTTTATAACGATACTGTTACAAAATATTACGGTGTCCCGGTTGTTTTGCTTAATGACTCGGGTAATAATATGTCCAATTGGATATCAACAACAGGATGGAACATTAAAACAGGTGTTTATCATTCATCTCCTTCTTCAATTACTGATTCTCCCAGTGGTAAATACCCGGATGCTTATACTTCTTCTGTGCGACTCAGTAATCAGGTTGATATTACAAATGCTGCTTATGCGGAATTATCTTTCTGGACAAAATGGAGTGTTGAAAAAGGTTATGATTATATTCAGACAGAAATTTCTACCGATAACGGCAATAACTGGACTCCTGTATGTGGTAAGTATACGAAATCCGGAAATTATGGAGAAAACTATTACGAGCCTCTTTACAGTGGATACCAGAATGCGTGGATTCAGGAAAAAGTTGACCTGAGTGATTTCATTGGCAATAGTATAAAACTCAGATTTGTATTAATAAGCGATCCTTATGTTAATTATGACGGTTTTTATTTTGACGATCTGAAAATAACTGCTGTTAATGCAGGTTCTTCTTCTGTTACTGAATATACTGATTTGAAAAATATTGATTTATCTGCGCCCATTCCCAATCCTTCGGAAAATTATGCAGTTATATACTATGACATTCCGCAAACTGAAAGAAATGTAAAACTTTATGTTTTTAATTCCATGGGGCAGAAGGTTATGGAGTCGGATAATATTTCAGGCAAAGGACAACTTCAGGTCAATACTTTAGGGCTGGAAGCCGGGATTTATTTTTATCAGCTAAGATCTGAGAATATAAATTCAAAACTGATGAAACTTGTTAAAAAGTAATAATAGGAGCATAATGTATATGAAAAATATTACAAGAAAAAAAACAATAAAAACATTCTGTCGCCAAAAGATTTTATTATAAGGCTGATACGTTATACTTTATTATCAGTTTGCCTGATTATAATTTCATTGCTTATCGGGCTTTTAGGATATCATTATTTTGCAGGATTAGGATGGATGGATAGTTTTTATAATTCATCAATGATTCTGACAGGAATGGGGCCTGTTGACAAAATGGGAACAGGTATGGCGAAATTATTTTCCTCCTGCTATGCATTATTCAGCGGCGTAGTTTTTCTCAGTACGGTAGCTATTTTCTTCTCGCCTATTGCACACAGGCTTCTGCATTTGCTTCATGTTGATGATGACGAAGATGAAAAATAATAAAACAGATAATGATGGCATTAATTTTTTTCAGAGTTTATATTTTTTAGTTGTATAAAAGATCAATAAAAAACCCCCACTGGAATTCCGATGGGGGTTTTAAACTTAAAACTACTTAAATACTACAAAATTCTAACTATCTTTTTTTTGCAGTTTTTTTAGCTTTTTTTACAACTTTTTTTGTTGCTTTTTTTGCTTTTTTTACAACTTTTTTGCCATGATTTTTGTTTTTTAAATTATTATTA
>CAZSJF010000420.1:0-2337 GCA_964606705.1 uncultured Bacteroidales bacterium | reverse complement strand
TGGGATTAAAAGGAAGTAAAAGTTAAAATAGGACCTGGCCTATTAAAAGGATTGCTGAATTACTGGTCAACATCTATAGCATTATTGGCAAACTTCTGCAATCCTTTTAATAGGCCAGGTCCTATTTTAACTTTTACTTCCTTTTAATCCCAATCACATTCGGTATTCAAACAAAAGACAGGCATGAATATTATGCTTTTCAACAAGATTAAGCCATTTTTTGTTTCTGCAGAACTCACTCAGGCCGAACTAAAAAAAGACCTACCTCTTGCCCTGGACATGCACTTATGTGATATAGCGAAAAAAGAAGGAAAAGAAATTTACGGCATTGAAAAACTGGAAGACCAGATGAAAGCCATCGACAAAATTTCTCTTCAGGAACAGGCAAGAATGCTTATGGATGGGGTAAAAGATTCCTCCGATATAGAAGAAAAATTTAAAGACCTGCTTGAAACATATCTGAATGCAGATCTGGACAAGATGGTTGAACTAACCAATGACTCGACCCTGCCAGCTGACTTCAGCCAGGCCTTTCTTGTCAGCAGGAATAAAACCATGGCAAAAAGTATATCCAAATTAATAAAGAAACATAAAACATTTGTAGCAATAGGTGCTGCTCATCTGGGAGGCAAAGACGGTATAATAACTTTGCTTAGAAAAAAAGGATATACAGTCGAACCAATACCTTTTGAATTTATTAAATAATAAGCATAATAATAATTTTGATGTCAAACAAACTCTAAATTCCAAACTCCAAACTCTAAACTTCATATATGAAAATCCTTATTTTTTCCGCAACCATCAACGAAATACAGCCTCTTTTAACTTATTTTGAAAAAGGAGGGTATAAAAACTCTTCTTTAAAAAACAATTCTTACAATTACAAAAATCACAATATTGATGTTCTTATAAGCGGTGTGGGAATGGTCAACACTACATATCACCTGACAAAAGTTTTATCAACAGAAAAATATGATCTTGTTTTAAATGCAGGCATTGCAGGCAGTTTTGACAAATCATCCGGACACGGAGAAGTTGTTAATGTTACAAAAGATATCTTTTCAGAGATGGGAGCCGAATCACAAAACGGTTTCATAAAGATAACCGAAATGCAGCTGGGGATTGACAATACAGAAATTATTAATAATTCGGAAATAAACAATAGTGTAATAAATACACTGAAAAAAGTCACAGGAATAACCGTCAGCACCGTCCATGGAAATGAAACCAGCATAAGCAGAATAATGCAATTGTATAATCCTGATATTGAAACTATGGAAGGAGCGGCCTTTTTGTATGTATGCATAAAAGAAAATACTCCATGTGCTCAGATAAGAAGTATTTCCAATTATGTTGAAAACCGTGACAGACAAAAATGGAACATCCCAATTGCAATTGAAAATCTTAACAAAACCATAATAAACATATTAGATGAATTCTGAAACAAAACTTACTCTTGGCTTTTCCCCCTGCCCTAATGATACCTTTATTTTCGATGCACTGGTAAACAGAAAAATTGACACAGAAGGTATTTCCTTTGAATGTATTATAACCGATGTAGAAGATCTAAACAAAAAGGCATTTAATAAAGAACTTGATATAACAAAACTGAGTTTCAACGCATACTTTCATGTCGCCGGGCATTACACCCTGCTTGATTCAGGAGCGGCATTAGGCAACAACTGCGGCCCTTTGCTCATCGCAAAAAAAACATATTCCCTGAAAGAACTGGAAAATATGAAAATTGCCATACCGGGAAAATACACAACCGCCAATCTGCTATTAAACATTGTGAATCCGGACATCAGGGATAAAACAGAATTATTATTTTCAGAAATAGTTGATGCCGTTGCAGGAGGCACATTTGACGCAGGCCTTATCATACACGAAAGCAGGTTTACATATCAGCAAAAAGGGCTGGTAAAAATAGCGGATCTGGGAGAATACTGGGAAAACATGACAAAACTGCCAATACCTCTGGGCGGAATATTTGCAAGAAAAAATTTCAATGATGAACTGTTAAAAAAAATCAGCAGGATAATAAGAAAAAGCGTAGAGTTTGCGATAAATAATCCTTCTTCATCCAGCGATTTCGTAAAACAACATGTACAGGAACTCGATGATGCAGTGATAAAACAACATATCAGCTTATATGTGAACGATTTTACTCTTGATCTGGGAGAAACAGGCAGAAAAGCTGTTGAAGTACTGCAAGTAAAAGCAAAGGAGTATTAACAAATTTCATTATGGTGTTTCTTATGTAATGAGATTCCTCATTCCTTCGCCTTCCGATAGCTATCGGAATGGCGAATGCATTCGGAATGACAGGCGTAAAGT
>CAZSJF010000419.1:0-2373 GCA_964606705.1 uncultured Bacteroidales bacterium | reverse complement strand
TGGATATAATGCTGTCAGCCCATTTATAAAGCTCGGATAAATCCATGTTTGATACATCCGCAATATTTTTATCATCAATTCTGAAATATAAAGATTCCTTTTTCAGCCGGTTTCCGTTGCATTCAGGGCATATTCTGTCATTTGTAAAACGACTTACCCATTTTTTCATTGAAGCTGATGTATTCTCATTATACTGGCTGGAAATGAAATTTATTATTCCTTCAAAGTTCAGCAGGTAAGTATTTCCTGTCAAATCATTTTTTATCCTGTACAGGTCAGATGAACCGTATAATATCGTATTTATTGCTTCTTCAGAAATGTCTTTAATAGGCGTTTCAAGAGAAAAATTATATTTTTCCATTATAACTTCCAGCTGTTTAAAAATCCAGTTGTTTCTATACTCACCAAGAGGGGCTATGCCGCCATTCTTAATGGATATTTCTTTATCAGGAATAATTTTTTTGATATCAAGTTCTGTAATTGTGCCAAGTCCGTTACATTTAGTGCATGCACCATATATTGAATTGAAAGAAAATGTGTTTGGTTCGGGCTCAGGATAAGAGATTCCTGAGGTAGGACACATTAAAAATCTGCTGAGATATTGTTCTTTATCATTATCTGCATCTATAATTATCACCTCTCCTTTTCCCCTGCTCATTGCATTCTCAACCGACTGAGTAATTCTTTGCTTCGAATCCGTGCTTACAAGAATGTTATCTATTACAATTTCTATGTTATGGGTTTTATACCTGTCAACTTTTAGGTTAAAAACCAGTTCTTTAAACTGGCCGTCAATACGCACTTTCAGGTATCCCTGTTTTCTTATATATTCAAATAATTCTTTATAATGGCCTTTCCTACCTTTCACAACAGGGGCGAGAATCATAATATTTTTACCTGCATATTTATCCAATATAAGGCTGATTATCTGGTTATTGCTGTAGTGAACCATTTTTTCGCCTGTAATATATGAGTAGGCATCCGATATTCTTGCAAAAAGGAGTCTGAGAAAATCATATATTTCAGTTACAGTACCTACAGTTGAACGGGGATTTTTGTTGACAGTTTTCTGTTCAATTGAAATCACAGGGCTTAATCCTGTAATATTATCAATATCGGGCCTTTCCAGATATCCTATGAATTGCCTGGCATATGCAGAAAAAGTTTCAATATATCTTCTTTGGCCTTCTGCATAAATTGTATCAAAAGCAAGTGAAGATTTTCCGCTCCCGCTTAATCCGGTAAATACGACCAGTTTATTGCGGGGAATAGAAACATCTATATTTTTCAAATTATGGACACGGGAACCAAAAACGTCCAAATTGTTTTTGTTTTCAATATTTTGTTTTTGAGAAGCAGTATTCATTTACTGTATCAGAACTAATCTGTCCCGTTAATATTATTAACCGTATCGTTAAATATGGAATATGGATCATTTATCTGTTGTATCAACTTATCATAAAACAAATATTCTTTTTCCGGAATTTTCAGGCAATACTTCTTATTGCTTTTATTCTGCAATTCGTTTTTCCGCAGCCATGGATTAAATTCTTTTAATATTTTATAGCTGATATTTAAACTATGTGCAAAGTCTGCAAGATTACTTACAGCAGAATCTATTTCAATAGTATGTACAGGTACAGACGGATACAGGTCTTTTTTCCTCAGATAGAAACCGTATTTCGTAGGACTTTCATATATCAACTTAACCGCAAGAATCCTGAATATATACCTTGACGTTTCCTCATTCAAATTCAAATCATAGAAATTATTCTCTTTCTGGTTATCTAAACTTTGTTTTATACCTGTTATTCCCGTATTGAAAGAGGCGGCAGCCAGTGTCCAGTTATTGAATGATTCATAGGCTTCTTTAAAATATTTACATGCGGATTCTGTTGATTTTTCCACATCATATCTTTCATCAACCTCATCATTTATTTCAAGCCCGTATCTTGTCCCCGTATTTTCTTTAAATTGCCAGAATCCTCTCGCATCAGAAGGCGAAACAACATTTCTAAGACCGCTTTCAATAATAGCTATATATTTAAAATCATCAGGGATATTATATTTTTTCAAAATCGGCTCTATTACGGGAAACCATCTGCATGCCCTTTTTATTGACTGTATGGTATTCGAATGCCAGTATGTGTTTATTAAAATTTCCCTATCCAGGCTTTCTCTTACATAGAACAATTTCACCGGGACTTTTTCTCCTGAAAAACTTATATCTTCAGG
This sequence comes from uncultured Bacteroidales bacterium, assembly GCA_964606705.1. Classification (GTDB taxonomy): domain Bacteria; phylum Bacteroidota; class Bacteroidia; order Bacteroidales; family CAZSJF01; genus CAZSJF01. The sequence goes on along the minus strand of CAZSJF010000419.1, from coordinate 138 downwards.
AATATCCACAGCAAATATTTTGCAATTCTTAAGAAATGCCTGATTGTATTCAGTATCATTATTGTCATTATTAATAGCCGAAAAGATTAAAAAACTTATAAAAATGATTCCAACAAAACACCAAACACACCCAACACA
>CAZSJF010000418.1:0-2382 GCA_964606705.1 uncultured Bacteroidales bacterium | reverse complement strand
TGTGTTGGGTGTGTTTGGGTGTGTTTGGTTTTGTGTTTTCTTTTCATCAGCCAGGATAATAGCCAGTTTCTTTATAAACGGGATACTGGACAAACTGGCTATTATCCTGGCTGATGAAAAGAAAATAATAAAACAAGGCAGAGGGCTGGTCTGACATGTTAATACCTCTGACATGGCAAGACAAACGGAAGATCTTCCTTACCTGAAAAAAGCCAGTCTTTATAAATTATAGAAATTTCAAATCCTCCTTTATAGTTGCTGGCATTATGGAAATCAGAGTTATTTATGTCATAGCTGAAATTAAACTCCCACTTGTCATAACCTATGCCTGCTAATGCTATCAAAGCATCTTTCGCACGGAAACCCAAACCAAATATTAAATCATAATTAATATTTTTTGCCTGCATGTTATGCTGAAATCTGCAAAACAAGTTTTTTTCACTGGCTTTATTGTGGCTCATTATTATAATGTCAGGGCAAAAATAGTTTCCGTTACCAAGATTGTATCTTACACCCGCATGGATAACAGTTCTCACAGGAAGCCTGTAATCCTGTCCCAAAAATGATTCATTAGGCCTGTTTACATGAAAAAGGGAAACGCCTATGTTTGCTTTATATTTTTTAGGTTTTTTCATGATAAAAGCCACTCCTGTCTGAAAGTCAAAACAGGAAGCCTTGTATCCTGAAAAACTTTCGCCGTTTGAAATGCTTGTATAAAAATCGTCATAATTAAACTGATTCGGGAATTTAAGGTTCAGACTGCTTATACTTCTCTGAAAAAAGCCAAGTTGTACTCCGAATGATAGAACTTTATTCTGCTTAGGGTCAAGTTTTTTGAGATATGAGAAACTGGTCATTACCTGCAACCTGCTTGCATTGTTTATTCCTGCTTTATCATCAAAGATCATTATTCCTGCACCTAAAACATCACCTTTTAACATATCTTCAAGTAACCTTGCATCACAGGAGACAGAGGAAGTGACAAAAGGCAGAGGTACTGTATTCCACTGGTTCCTGTGATTGATAACAGCTCTTATATTTCCGTCAATATCACCTGTAAGCGATGGATTCAATGTTAAAGGGGAATTAAAGAACTGTGAAAAATGTATGTCCTGTGCAGAAACACTGATACAAAAGAAAGCCAAAAAAATCAATATTAAATTTCTCACAGACATACTCATCTTATTAAGTCAAACGTTCCTTTCATAACACCTTGTACTTTATCGACCCCGAATTTTGCTATAAGGTAATAGCTGTATGTTTCCGGATTCTGCACCTCACCTTTATAAGTTCCATCCCATCCTGCATTCAGGTCATTGGTTTCAAACAGCAGCTGCCCCCACCTGTTGAAGATTTTAAACTCTATTAACTCAACGACACCCGAATGGAACAAGACGAAAAAGTCATTATTCCCGTCACCGTTAGGTGAAAAAGCTGTAGGAATTTTAATATAATCTTCTGATGAAATAAATATTTCCTTTATTACAGTATCTGCACATGCTTTGTTTGATGCTATCAGCATTACAAGAATGACCCCTGTTTTCTGAGCGGTATACGTGGGATTTTCAGTATTGCTGGAATCCTGTGAATCGAATACCCACTGCCACGTATTAGAATTAGCAGATAAGTTGTCAAAATATATCGTCGGGCTTGCAAGAGAAGGATTAGCCGGATTGTAAGAAAAATCGGCATTTATAAGGTTATAAGCATTAAAATAAACAAAGCTGTCTTCCTCACAGGCGTTATTGCCATATACAGCCGTTAATGTCATCACATGTAAACCAGGATCAACATAAGTATAGGACGCCGAATCATTATAGAATATATTGCCGTTTCCGAAATCCCATCGCCAGGAGTCAACATGCACAGAAGTGTCAGTATTCATAGCAGCGACATTCACATCAACAGGGACACATCCGAAAGTATCACAGAAAAGGGCTAAATCAGGAGCTTTATAGATTGTAATAGCTTTAACTATTGATGAAAGACAACCTATGGAACTTTCAGCATTCAGTGTTATATAAAAAACTCCTGCCGAGTCAAACACATGATAAGGTGATTTTTCATCACTGGAGTCGCCATCACCAAAATACCATTTAAACTGTGTCGGGAACAAATATGTTGTTTTGTTCTCAAGATAAAGATTTCCAAAATCACAAAAAACCGAGTCTTCAAGAAGGTAATCTGCAAAGACACTGTCAATATATACTTTATTATCATTAGGAACCAGGAAAGAGCAACCTGCAGAATCCTGTAATATCACTGACGGTGTAAATATGCCACGGTCATAATAAATATGTGAAATTGTATCCCCCTGGTTAACATATGATACAAAACTCATATTACCATCACCGAAATCCCAGGAATAAAAATCCGTATTAA